>JBHLND010000056.1:0-11671 GCA_048937485.1 Promethearchaeota archaeon | reverse complement strand
CTATTATCGGATACTGAATAAGTTCCTTGATGCCGCTGAGCGCTACAGAGTCAATGTTGACAACAAAATAATTGACGGAATAGACTTCAAGTCGGCAGACTCCGGCAAGGCAATCTCTAGGAATCTGAGATGGTTTGATGATAATGTTGTGGATGGATTTGCAGAAGGAGTATCCACACAGAGTGTTGCTATTTCCGAGTCTAGCCAATCTGCTCAGACCGGGCGAGTCAATGACTACGTAGGCGTGATTCTGTTTGGGATTGGAATTCTGCTAATTGTGGTCCTAATCTCAATGGGGGTGCTCTAAAGTGCAAGGATTCATTCAAGACATAATAGCGATGCTACCTATGCAGAACATCCTCCCGTTGATGCTATTCCTCCCAACAGTAGTTGCCTTCTTGGCATTTCTTGTTGGAGGACGTGGAGCACGAGTGCTCACTCTAATAGTAACAACCCTTGAGATGGGTCTGGCTATACTTCTGGCATTTGCTGTAAGTCCCAATCCGGAGGTATTCTGGTATCAGTGGAGGTATGTTCTGAGTACGGCCGAAATAGAGAGCTGGACAATTACTTTGCAGATCCTCCTGGGAGCCGATGGCATTTCAGCCGCAATGGTCTTCCTCTCCAATCTTGTTGTATTCATCGCAGCTATCAGTTCTAATCATATCCACAAGTCGGAAGGTCTTTACTACTCGCTCTTTCTGCTTCTTCAGACTGGTCTGCTTGGTGTGTTTATATCACTTGACCTCATCAGCTTCTTCCTGTTTTGGGAGCTAGTCCTAATACCAATGTTCTTCATCATCGGGCGTTGGGGCGAAGAGGGCTGTGAACATGCGGCTGTCAAATTCTTCATTTACACCCACCTCGGCTCAGCAGTGATGCTTGTTTCATTCATGGCCTTGTTCTTCTTGGGACCTGGCACCTTTGAGATGCTTGGTATCAAGGCCGCATCAATTGCAGTGCCTATCCAGGTTGGGTTTGCTTTAGCTGTTTTCATGGGGGCTGGAGTGAAGCTACCAGTCTTCCCGCTTCACAACTGGCTACCATGGGCTCACGTAAAAGCACCAACCCCGGGGTCAGTAATCTTGGCTGGCATCTTGCTGAAGATGGGTGGTTATGGTTTCATAAGACTCGGTTTATGGATGGTGCCTGAGGGCTTCACGCACATCAGCATTCCGCTCGCAATCCTAGCCGTCTTCACCTGTATCTACATGGCTTTTGTTGCCATGGCGCAGACAGACTTCAAGTCAATGGTTGCCTACACATCCATTAATCACATGGCATGGGTGCTCCTTGGCGTTGCAGTAGGAGGATTTGCTCTTGGTGGCACGGCTACTGCTGGTCAATTAGTTTCAGCTAGTCTTGCAGTTCAGGGAGCCGTCTTCATGATGGTTTCGCATGGCATGATATCATCAGTGATGTTCATCATGGCTGGTCAGATGAAGTACGCAGCAGGCTCTCGTCAGATACCGGATGTCGAAGGTCTGATGACCAAGGCTCCTAAGATGTCTGCCGTATTCATCCTTTCCGTATTCGCCGCTTTCGGTCTGCCAGGAATGAGTGGCTTCATTGCAGAAGCCCTGGTACTCTTTGGCTCAGTCAACATCTATCTATGGTCTGGATTGATTGCGTTCGGTATCTTCGTAACAGTTGCTTATCTGCTTTGGACACTAAACCGAGTTGTGTTCAGCGATCCTAATCCAGAGAAAGAAGTGACTGAGGCTCCATGGAGCGACCTGATTGCTCCTATTCTGATGATGATACCGGTTGTGATTCTCGGACTTTGGCCTGACCTGGTTCTTGATTTAGTGACACCAATAATCAACACATTGCTAGGAGTGGTTCCATAATGCTACAGCCCTTTTCACCAATACTCGACACCATTCGGGATATCTTTAGTCCCATAATAGATGCATTGTTGACTTATGTGCCTTCAGAGTGGGTAGCATCACTACCAGCTCTGACTCTGATAGCATTTGGTTTCCTTGCCCTCTTTGTGGGTTTTAGATGGAATCCCCTGCCTGTTAGTGTGACTGGTGTTATTCTGGCAGGTATTGAAATGGTTCTGATTGAAGCCAGTTCATCCTTCGGCGGGCTCTTCATTCGCGATTCATTTGGCGACTTCTTCATTTGGATTATACTAATCGTTGCTGTCATCGTGCTCATGTCATCGACAATCTATGGTGGTAACAAGGGGCCCTACAACTTTCTATTGCTCCTTTCATTCGCAGGAGCAATCTGGGTTGTCATGGCAACAGATCTTATTGCTCTGTTCTTGGCGTGGGAGCTAATGAGCACCCCGACCTACGTTCTAGTCGCACTAAGCCCCCATAGGGGTGCTGTAGACGGAGCAACCAAGTATTTCGTTATGGGTCTCCTTTCGTCAACATTGATTGTATTCGCAATCGCTCTGGTCTATGGTGTGACAGGCTACACAGACTTTACCTTGGTGGCTGGCTATATTGAAACCATATGGGCGACTGGAAGCACCTCAGCATATGCGATTCTGCTTTCGATGATTCTGTTCCTGATAGGATTTGGATTCAAGGTAGGAGTCTTCCCAGGCTGGATGTGGGTGCCTGATGCATACTCTACTGCTGACGGTAGCGTAACTGGCTATCTTGCCGGGGCTACCAAGAAGACAGGCGTAAGCGCCTTGCTAAGAATCCTGCTTGTAGCATTCCTGATTGCACGAACCGAGTGGATTCCAGTCGTTGTTGTGATCTCTGTATTGACCATGGTGATTGGAAATATACTTGCGCTGTCTCAGAGGAATATTATGAGAATGCTGGCATTTTCATCAATCATGATGATGGGACTGCTTTTCGTGGGCGTGGCAGCTGGAACTGCTTTTGGAGCTTCAGCAGTCCTGTTCACGGCGTTTGCACATGCGCTCATCAAGACTGGTGCATTCATCCTAGTTTGGGCATTGGCTGTCAGCTTAGGCAAAGAGATTACATATGATGACCTTAAAGGGCTGGGCAAAAGGGCTCCCATGCTAGCAATTCTCTTGACTATACTCATCTTTGCCCTTGCGGGGGCTCCCTTCACAGCCGGCTTCTGGTTCAAGTGGCTCCTAATACCCGGTGCTGCAGTTGCTGCAAATCTATGGTGGCTGGCAATCATAGCTGTTCTGAATTCCGT
This sequence comes from Promethearchaeota archaeon, assembly GCA_048937485.1. Classification (GTDB taxonomy): domain Archaea; phylum Asgardarchaeota; class Thorarchaeia; order Thorarchaeales; family Thorarchaeaceae; genus SMTZ1-83. The sequence continues at coordinate 8,527 of JBHLND010000056.1, read as the reverse complement.
CTTTGCTTTGGGCTACTATTTGAGAGTCCTCAGGTTCTGTTTCTTCATGGAGCCTTCAGATGACTCGAAGATACAAATTCCAAGGATTCCTTTGGTTGCAGTCATACTCACAGTGGCTGGAACCATTTTGATAGGCATCTTCCCAGGCCTTGTACTGGAATATGCTGGCGCAGCTGCTTCGGTACTCATTCCATAGTGATTTCCATGCACCGCTAGAAATGTCCGCAGATGAGAATTGTCATTCTCAATCATCAGGAGTGCGTTTCTCAATTCCCCTCTCCACTAGGTCCACAAAGAGCTCTTCAATGTTCTCTCCAGTCTTGGCAGATGTTTCAATATGCGGGACGTCCCACCATTCTTCGATCATTTTTCCCGCTTCCGGAGGTACTCTCCTATTAAGGATGTCAATCTTGTTTGCTACAATAGCAACCACAGCATTGGGGTTGACTTCAATGAAGTTGTCATACCAAGCTTGCAGATTTAGAAATGATGTCGGAGAGGTCACGTCATAAACAATGAAAGCTAAACTCGCACCAGTCATGTAACGAGACCTTAGCTCCTTGAAAGAGGGCTGCCCGCCCAAATCCCATATTACGATTTGCGCTGGAGCCATTCTTCCTGAAGGAGTTCGCACTGTCATATTCTTTACAGCGATATCTGTGCCTAATGTTGCACGATAAATGTCACCAAAGCTGTTCTCGGTGAATCTGAGGATACAACTAGTCTTCCCTGTAGAAGCATCGCCAAGTGAAACCATCTTGAACATGTATTTTCCAGTATCCTCTGACACAAAACTCCATCCTGAAGTACAACAATCCACTGACTTTGCCTGCATATAACCCTTCATCGGATTAGATAAAGTGTGGATTGATTAAACTTTGGAGATTGTTCTGGCAACTGCCAGAGCCGCAGCTTCCGGTGCCGCAAAAACCGGAATACCTGCTTCCTCGAGCTTCGCCCATCCCGGTGGTGGCTTCCTTCCAGGCGAATTTAGAATGGCAACCACAGGCTTCCTCGCATTCTGTGCTGCCTGAATCATCTCGTTGATTGGCATTCCCCCACCAATGTTCTCCTGGTAATTTGGCGAGAACATCGTCATTACCACATCATACTGCGGTTCGTTGAGGATAAGTCTGAATGCTTCTGCAAAGAGATTCGGATTTGACCAGCCTTGAGCTAGAAGATCAACCGGATTTGATATTTGAATGGCCACAGGCATCTTCAGTATATCTTGAATTGTCTTCTGCGTTTGAGGCAATGGCGGGGGAAGGCTGACACCGTTCTCTTCCAATACTTGAGCCGCAATCAAGGCTGGACCCAGAGTGTGAGTGACAATTGCCACACTGCGTCCCTTTGGCTTCCATTTCCATTGTGAGATAACTTTCGCACAGTTGATTAGCTCAGATACACTGTCCACTTCTATAACCGATGCCTGCTTTGCCGCGGCAGAGTAAAGGTCTGGCTGCCCTGCAAGACTGCCTGTATGACTCAGGGCGGCGCTTCGTGATACCGGTGTTTTTCCAACTTTATACATGAGGACTTGCTTTACTTTGGTGGTCAGCACCATTTCATCATACATTTCGCGGCCCTTCTCGGTGCCCTCCACGAAGATACAAACCACCTCAGTTTCATTGTCCTGACGGAAGTACCGCAATAGGTCTGGAAAATCAATGTTCACTCTATTACCAATACTGGCGAACTTCGATAGGCCAACTTCTGCATCCGCTGCGGCGTAAATCATGAGTCCCGCCACACCACCGCTCTGGCTAACTAGAGCAACTTTACCAGGTATGAGTTGAACAGGATGTGGGAAGAATGTTGCATTCAGACTTCTTCTGATATTGCCAGCACCCAAGCAATTCGGACCAATTATCGCCATTTCCGCATCATCAGCGACCTTTTTGATTTGATTCTGCATTTGCTCTCCCAAAGGACCCAACTCCTTGAAACCAGCTGAGAAGATAATGGCTGACTTGACTCCAGCACTCGCACATTGGACAATTGCGGAGTGAACCCGTGGTCCTTGAAGGGCAATCATCGCCAAGTCTACTTGCTCTTCTATTTCATTCACGCTGGAATAGCAATTCATGTTTCCAATGTGGTCAAGTCTTGGATTCACAGGGAGAATCTTTGCCCCTGACTCCTTGAGCGAAAGAAGTGCTAAAGCACCAAGTCTATTTGGCTTGTCTGAAGCTCCTATCACTGCGATTGTCCTCGGATTAAATAACTTGTCCAAGGATTCGACTTTCCAGTCCATGCTGTCACCTTCATCTCATTCTGGAACGACCCGGTCTCACTTATTATCTATGGTTTCCAGAAGCCTCCTAAGCTCTACAATGATAATTCTCCTAATGGCATCAAAGGCCTGCTCGTAGCTATCAAGCACGATTATTCGTTCATCGAATCGTGGTGTTCGTCTAGCACAATCCACCATGTACTCCTGAATCTCACTGGCTGCCTTAAACTCAGCTTCCCGCAGCTCATCTTTGTCACTTATGGTCTTGAGACCTGATGCAGAAGATTTTGCTTTGAACATTGACAGATGATCCCCTGGATTTGGGTCAATGAGTACTTCGATAACACTTGGTTCTGCCGCGAATGTTCCGGGCACCAGATGAACTCCCTCCACAACTGCAACAGCACCCTCCTCGAGTATTCTTTCAACAGCACGCACAACATATGGAGCAATTAATTCACATTGAGCAATGTACCCCCTTACTACATCGGAATACTCTTCTGGACCTGCCATCCTATGTGTGTGAGCTTGATAGGTGTGACAGAAAAGCTCAGGATACTCCTTCTTATCATAGATTGACCTTAGCACTTGTCGAACCGTATCAGTGTTAACAGTCCTTGTTGCAGCAAGGCACGCGATCATCTCAACAGCCAACATTGACTTTCCAGTGGCCGAAGCGCCTTCAATCACGAGCACGAGTGGGGGCGGCGCAGAAGATGTTCTTCGAACTCTCTCGTATTGGGTAAACATGTCAAAGGCTCCAAGAGCAGCTTGTCTTTTTGGGGTCAGTGAAAGGAGCGAGCGACACTCCCGCACTAGTTCGTCATGGTCTGGGATCAAATTGCGATCTTCGATGGTTGATTGTAATTCCTCTATAACTTGCTCCATTTCAAGGTACGAAAGCCCACTCAGTCTGAGGCGACCTCGAAGTATAATCAATGGATATGGGATTGATTCATCACGAACTCTAAGCCTCATGGATGTCACTCTCGAGGAAATCAAGAGTGCAATCCAACCTCAAAAGCCCTTCCATGTACAGTATCCCTTTGCTTCTCTGCCCTGAGCTCCGTTAAGAGACTTCCCAGTCTTGGATCTCCGCCGTGCCTTACTTCGTGTGTGTGAGGCAAAAGGTCTGCTCATATTGTTCGACTTATCAACCACATCAATTGGCGTGTCCGACAGTGTAACCAGCCCCTTTCTTCCAATACACAATTGCATGCATTCCTCAAAGATTGCAATATAGCCTTCCTTCAAGAGATATGTTTCTCCAACCTGAAGTAGGTCAATATCATCATTCCAGAGAATCAGAGCAATTGTCCCTGTGGAATCTCCCACAACGGCTTCGGCTACTTGGAGTCTTCTCTCCATCTTGCGTGAGAAGACCTCTCTTGGTGTTTGTATCGAGACAACCCTGAAACGGAGTTCAAAATGGTCCATCCTGGGCTTTAGTTCAGATATGGTGACGACATTCTCTTTGTCTTGCCTCTCTGGGAAGGTCATCAGTTCTCATCCAACATAGTATCTACTGTCTGGCGTTAATGAACTCCTACAAATTGTGTTCACAAATGCAGTGTCGCTTTACGACACAAAAAGGACTAGCACAGCTCTCATCCAACTAGATTCCCAGTGGTATCCTCTCAAAGACGATCGAGAACTCCTTGGGATTAGGTCATTCTCTTGTACGCAATAAGAGGACTCGCGACTTGAATGAGCAATCATTGATGAAGCAGTTTTAACGCATCCTTCCAGCTAAACCCAGCTATTCATAAGCCGGAAATTGAGTATACTATGTTTGAAACCCCACTAATACACAAGGGGGCTCTTGGGAATAAAATTCAGGATATTCATTGTCGATGATGAGCTTGCAATAGCTGAGATTATGGAAGCATATTTGCGCCGGTTTATTGACGACTTCGAGATTATCCACGCCAAAAATGGTCACGAAGCTATCTTGCTGGCTGAGAAGATGTCGAAGGAAGATACTCGACCTCATATCACGTTGATGGACCTGAAAATGCCTGTTATGGATGGTATTACGTGCACTGAACGACTAGCTGAATATGGAATCACAAACATCCACATTCTTTCTGCCTACGTGAATCCTAGTTTAATCTCAGAGGCTGTTCAGGCCGGAGCAAAAGGCCTGATGCAAAAAAGCGAAGGGCTGCGCACCGTAGCTATTAAGGTTGCAGAGATGCTCCGTAGTATGCCCAAACCCATCTAGCATCTGTTCATCTTAAACGCAACAACAATGCTTTTCAGGTGCTAGGAGGACAATTCGTGAGCCTATTACTCTAAGGAGAGGACTTGGAACATGGCACGCTTTCGCCGTAAGAAACTACTACTTGGAATGGCATTATTTGTCGTGGTGATAATGTTAGGCAGCGCAAACCTAACTGCTGCTCAACCTGAAGATGATTGGTTCGGCGATGAAGAACATCTCATGGCTTACATCGCAGTGAATGGAGAGAGCATAACTCGTACATCTCAAGAAGCTCCTATCACAATTGACCTTGAGGGCATGACCACCATCGAAATTGCAATTGACGTTATCGGAACTCAGGCGGTTGCAAACTTGACTGGAGGCCTAGGCTTTTACTACCAGAGTATCAAGGTCTTTGAAATATCGATAGGGCTCAACGAGAGCATAACGGCCATCCCACCTGAGGCTCCTGTAACTCCTGTATCTGCACAGCTTGCATTAGGGAGTTATCTTGAAACCACACTGGCTGGAATTGAGATTGATTTAATCACTGGTCAGTTTGAAGCATCAGTCATTCTTTACTATTGGTTGGAAGGTGAGGACTTGGGACAACCTGCTCCACACTTCATCGATCAGGTCTTTTTCCTAGAATTACCTCCGACAAGTATGTTAGATGCTATTACATCAATAGCTGGTATTGCTGCAACCGTTGCTACTGGAGGAGCCGTTATTGGAACAGCTTTGAACTTCAAGTATCTTTTTGAGGGAATTCAGACAGCGCACAAAGTTCGCTCGATTCAAAAGAAGGCAGGCGAAATCCGCTCATTGCCAGATCTTACAGTTCTTGGCGCCCTCCCAGCGCTATTCTCTATAGTAGCTGGTATGGTTAAAATGAAGAAGAAGAAGGGCGTCGCGGAGGAAGAGCAGACTACGACTGACGGTGTTAGTGCCTACAAAGTACGCCAGACTATTCGTGAAATTGCACCTGCTGCATGGAAGAAGGATAGATGCCCCAAATGCCGTGCAGACTGGAAGAAGGATGCGCAATCATGCAGAAAGTGCAAGATTGATCTTGAAGAAGCGAGTACAGCCTACGCTGACCTTCTTGTCAAGAAGTCTGACGGTGCGCTTCGATTGCTCAGCAAGAAGAAGGCTCTCTCAGTTAGGAAGATTGCCAAGAAGACCAAGTCCAATGAATACAATGCAGGAGTTATCGGAGCAGCTTTTGTTGACTCAGGAGTTGTAGAAATAACAAAAATTGAAACGCCCTTCCGCAGCTTCCTGATGAACATCGCAGGTCTTGCTTTCCTGATTGTCACTTGGCAGCAATTGCTGGGCGGTGCAGCAAGCCAGTTCCAGACAACTCTCACCATCGTTGGTGGTGCCCTGTCACTTGGAGTCATTATTGCACTCTATGTCTCCAGACGGACGCAGATCGAGAAGCTCCAAGTTGAACTGACCGATAAGGGAGTCATGGAAGCAAAGGAAGCTGAACCAGAAGAACCCAAAGATGAGGAACTTGCTGCTACGGACGAAGTCACTGCTGACGAAGCCGAGCCTGATGCCAAACCTGAAGCTAGGGAAGAAGGCGATATGGACTCGGAGTCTGAGGATGAACTCAAGGATGAATCCGAAGAGGGGTTCATTGAAGAAGAAGTCTTAGATGAGGAAGAAGACGAGTACAGCTTGGATGATGCAGATGTCGAAGGATCGGCTTATGAGGACGATGAATAGAAGACGAAATGATGGCTCCTGCTGAGCCATCCATCCTTCTTCCTGTGGGTTTCACATAATATCTGCCAAAGCAGGCTCCAGCAAACTCTCAAACGATGCTGTAGCAGTCCGTGGGCTGACAGCCACCAATCGGCTCCCAAGTAAATACAAACGATGACTGCGATCTCTTGTGGCCAGGCGGCTGTCACTTTAAACAATATCCCTCGGTCCAATTATTGACCGCTGCAATTGGATTCACAGAGTGACGTAGGAACCAGAAAGAACCGATATGCTAAAGTCATGGATTATTATCCGGAAATCATGAAATTCAAAGATAGAGGGGATTCTGAAACTATGGTTGAAAACATCGCTGTAATTGGTTGTGGTGCTTCTGGAGCAACAGCTGCTCTTCAGGCACGGAAGCTAAATCGTGATGTCATAATTACGATATTCAACTCAGAGAAGTATTCGCAGTATTCTCGGTGCGGCCTTCCTTACACTATTTCTGGGAAAGTGAAGGAATTCGATGACCTCATTCTAATGCCTCCCGATAATTGGGGCGCCTTGAAGATTGACGCCAAGCTTGCCACCGTAGTTACCAAAATAGATCATTCTTCAAATGAGTTACACTTCAACGGCAAGGAGGGAGAAGATACGCTCAATTATGACGCTTTGGTAATAGCCACAGGTGCAGAGAATGCAGACCCGCCAATAAAGGGGCTTGACAAGAAGCGTGTCTATGGCCTGAGGTCTCTTGATGATGCCAAAGCCCTTGCTGCTGAAGCAGACAAGGCGAAGAAAGTCCTGGTAGTAGGCGGAGGGCTTGTTGGAATGGAAGCTGCCGAGGCCTTCCATGAGCGTGGACTGGATGTAACGGTTGTTGAGTTCTTGCCACACATTCTTCTAGCAATGGTGGACTCCGATATGGCTGCCATAATAGAAGAGCATTGCACTGAGCACGGTTTGAGAATTTTGACAAATACAGCAGCTCAGGAGATTCTTGGTGGTGATTCACCTGAGAGTGTAGTTTGTAGGAATCGCGACACAGAAGAGGAGTCCCTGATAGAGGTGGATTTTGTAGTTGTTGCCACTGGTGTTAGACCTGTGACTTCACTTGCTGAGAGTATCGGGGTTAAGATTGGTCCAACGCGAGGAATAATCACAGATGACAGGATGATGACCAATTTGGAGAACGTCTATGCCTGTGGTGACTGCGTTGAGCATCAGGAATACATCACTAGAACGCCTCTGGCTGGAGGACTTGGCACAATTGCCGTTCGCCAGGGTCGGGTTGCTGGAATTAATGCGGCTGGCGGAGATGAGAAATTCCCTGGTATTGTTGGAGCGAAGGTAACAAAGTTGTTTGGCCTTGAGATTGCCAGTACTGGTCTTACTGAGGACATGGCGAAAAGACTGAATGTCGAGTACGTGAAGGGGTCCATCAAGGGTAGCACAAAGCCACCATATTTTGCTGGAGGAAAAGAGCTAAAGGTCAAGACATACTTCGACAAGACCTCTGGAAAATTGATAGGGGGCCAACTCGTTGGTCTGGAAGATGCAGCCATGAGGCTTAATGTTCTGACTATGGGAATCCAAAGTGGCGTTGATGCAGTTCAGGTCTTTGACTTTGAGAACTGCTATGCTCCAGCTATATGCGACACGTGGGATCCGCTCGTAGAGTCTGCAGCAGCTGGTCGTCGAAGGCTCAAGATGTAATGACACCAACACTCTGAATGGCGAATCTAAAAGAGCTGGCCTGAGTCGGCGAACTCACAATTATGAAAACACGTTTCAGTCTATGATTGCCTTTGGAGTGAGCAAAGATTGCTTTCACAATCTCCTCAGCAACCTCCCAACTGGGAACTCGAGATACTTCGAAACCTAACGTAAAGAACCCAATGCTCTCATAGTTGAGCTTTTCAGCTGTATCCAGTGCTGATTTGGCCGTTCTGTAGATTGTAGCTCTGCGATCCAAGTCCTGTATTGTTATTCCCGGCCAGTATTCTACATTATCAGCTGCTGTAGCTTCTTGGATCGTTATTCCCAAGCCCCCGGGTGTGCCTCCAGATCCAAAGGCTGTCCCCGGACCAACCCCCATAGGTATCATCTTTGATTTGACGACTATGTCCATCTTCGAGTCATCATACGGTCCTAGGATTACAGAAACCCCCATGTTCCCAAAGACATGGTCCGCCACTACTAATCCCCCAAATCGTCCAGCGTTTCTACCTCGTTTTGACTTATAGCAGTCTTCACAGCCTTTCCGAATTGATTACACATCTTCTTGGTGAGGCCAACGAGAACAATCTTCTTCACAGAGCCAGGTCTTCTTGTGTAATGAATAACAGACTCTGCAATTGCCTGGGCCGACTCTT
>JBHLND010000055.1:0-11741 GCA_048937485.1 Promethearchaeota archaeon | reverse complement strand
GCATACTGGACAGCACTATTCTGGAATCATGAGTAGCTCCTTCTTTGATGACATGGGACTTCCTGCGCCAGATAAGAATCTCGGAATTGGCTCAGGATCCCAGGCAGAGCAGACTGCCAAAGCTCTTGCTGGAATTGAGAAAGTGCTAGAGAAGCAACAGCCGGACGTAGTTCTTGTTCAAGGGGACACAAATGCAGTGTTGTCTGCGGCCATTGCAGCTGTGAAGCTTCAGATACCTGTTGGTCATGTTGAGGCGGGTCTTCGAAGCTACGACACTAGGATGCCTGAAGAGCACAATAGGCGTCTCACGGATCATGCGTCTGCCTATCTCTTCGCTCCCACCAAGAATTCAGCGGAAATCCTGAGAAAGGAGAATGTCTGGGGAAAAGTGTTTGTAACAGGAAATACAGTCATTGATGCCTTGGAGAACCTAATGCAGTTTGCATTGGAAAGAAGCAGTGTCAATGAGGAAATTGGGCTAGACGATTTTGCCTTATTAACACTTCACCGCGCAGAGAATGTTGATAGCAGGGCAGTTTTAGTGGGTCTTGTTGATGGTCTAATTGATTTGAACACCAAGATCATATTTCCTGCGCATCCACGGACAGTGAAGCGCCTGGAGCAGTTTGGCTTATTGAATCGTATTCAAACGGAAAGTAAAATCAAACTCATAGAACCGGCGTCTTACTTGGATTTCATCGCCTTGATGAAACAGGCCAAGTTCATATTAACAGATTCAGGCGGAATTCAAGAAGAAGCTACTGCACCATCTCTAAACAAGAGAGTTTTCGTTTTGCGTATTTCCACCGAAAGACCTGAGGCAGTTGAATCTGGACATGTGACTGTAGTGGGCATTAATCCCGAGGAATTCACAGAAACAATTAGGAAGGAAGTGGAGAAAGGACTAGAGAAAGAAAGACCATGCCCATATGGAGATGGGAATGCTGCCAAAAGAATACTTGACATTCTTATTGATGAACTGGGGTGACATTCCGTCAGTCTTATTTTGTGATAGCATAGTTTCAGATGGACTAGAAGGAAGTTGAATCAATTGACCAAGATTTGCCTAACGAATGATGATGGTCCAAATAGCTCAGGAATGCTGCAACTTGCGGAAGTTTTAGCAAACAATGCAGAAGTAGCAATAGTTGTTCCTGATGGAGAGCGTAGTGCATCAGGGAAGGCCCTAACCTTCAATCGTCCACTCAGAATAAAGAAGCAAAAGACGAAGAATGGGTTAAAGATGATTACACATGATGGCACTCCGGCCGACTCGGTCATTCTGGCGCACAATCTGATACCCGACATCGATATCTTTGTTTCAGGTATAAATGCAGGAGCGAATGTTACCTATCAAAGCATGCTTACGAGTGGAACAGTTGGGGCAAGTATAGAGGCAGCAATAATGGGCTATCCGGCAATTGCTGTTTCACTAGTTGTGAAACCAAGCGAATGGTTTAACAATGCCGACAAAGAACGGGACTATTCCGCAATTTGCCAGATTACAGGTGATATTATAGCCAGAGTATTAGAAAAAGGACTTCCTGCAGGAGTTGATGCTCTGAATCTGAATTTCCCAGCTTCGATTTCCAAGGAATCACGAATTGTCGTGGTCAAACCGGGGAAAATTCGCATTAGAAACGAGGTAGAGGAACGGGTTGATCCTAATCAAAGCCCATATGTCTGGGTGAGAGGAATTGAATTAGCTCCTTCGGCAAATACCGATGTTGAGGAAGTGCTCCTCAAGGGAAACATCTCACTATCACCAATTGTTATTGAAAGCTGCACGGACGACCACATTAGGGAAGTTCGTGAGCTTATTTCTGAGTGACTCGATCAAGTGCCGCCCATAATGCATCGCTTTCCGGACGCGAGAGCGGAATTGGTTCTCCATCAACGATAATGTATCGTCTTGAAGAATCCTTCACGACTTCACCTATGACTGCGGCACTGACACCTACTGAATTGATGGCCTTTATGACATCTGTTGAAAAGTCAGAACTGCAGGTCATTAACATAGAACCACTGCTGATAAGATGCATTGGATTGATATCCAGAATTTCGCAAATGAGCTCAGTTATGCTATGAATCGGAATCTGGCTCTTCCTAATCGAACAACCAACTTCACTTGCATCGCAAATCTCATGAATCCCGCCAGCAATACCACCCTCAGTGGGATCATGCATTGCAGTCAGATAGCCTGTCTTGAAGGCTGCCAATCCCTCTTTAACGACACTAATCATACTTCCGAGGGTTCGGGCTTCCTTAAGCAGTTTGGAATCAAGTGAATCTAGCAGGTATTCACTCCCTTCTGTAGCGAGAATGGATGTTCCCTCAAGAGCAATTGACTTTGTCATTATGAAATGATCTCCAGGTCTGGCTCCCGAGGAAGTAACGTATTTCCCATCATCAGCTACACCAATCATGAATCCTGCGATGATGGGTCGGTCCAATCCAGAAGTAATCTCCGTGTGACCACCGGCAACTGCGATTTCCAGTGATTTTGCTGCAGTATCTATTTGTTGAATGATGTGTTTCAGGTCCGACTGTGTGCATCCCTGGGGCAACATAATAGATGCTAGGAACCAGCGTGGCTGTACACCAAAGGTCGCAATGTCATTAGCATTGATATGAACCGCAAGTCGACCAACATCTTCTATGGAGCCTGTTATGGGGTCGGTGGCTACCACAATGATGTCTTTGCCAACTCGAATTAGTGATGCATCCTCGCCAACTCGAGGACCGAGTAGCAAATCTGGATCTTTCTTGCCGAGGTGTGTAAACACCAGGGACTTCAGAATATCAGGAGGTATCTTACCGGGGAGCATGATTTGCAGCTCCATTCTGGGAATGGTGCGCACAGATTCTGTGCCTACTGCATGAAAAGGAAATTCATCGAAACCCCGTGCGGGGCTCTCCTCTCTCACTATGACAATAGACGCATCTCGAACTCTGTGCGCAGGCATGAGAGGAGTTTGACAGGTATAAACTAATCGAGGAACGTCTATGAAGTGAGGTATTCCTCAGCAGCCTTGAGGTCCTGAGACCTGAGTCTTGATCGCACGCGACTTCCGCTTAGGAATGCTCCGATAACAGAGGTTTCTCGTTCTAGCTCGTTGGGTAGGAAAGCCCTACCGCCACTCGTACGAGCCACGAGAAAAGCACCGAAAGTCTTCCGAAATTCAGGAACTGCTAAGACTGTTTCAATTGGGTCGTGGAATCCGTCCTTTTTCATCCTTAACGTAGCAGCCAATTCTAGGGCGTCATGGTAGGGTCTCTTCAGTAGCTTTGCCCACTTTGCATGCTCTCTACTGACATCAATGGCCGCAAGTCTAACCTTCGCTTTTCGAATAAGTCGGGCCGCTTTGACAAGGTCTCGTACTGGAGTATAGCTAGCATGTCCTGGGCCAACTGACTGCGCCAGTGGGATATTGGGTGAAAAATCAGATATCAGTACAATCAGTGGTTCTATGTCAGGATTCCTCATGCGTTCCCTTCGAATTGTATCCATGCCTTTCTTCAAGGCCTCAGCAAGCGGTGTTAACCCAGAAATGCGCAGCTTCCCAAGGGCACGATAAATCTTATTCCAATTAGTTGTTGGAGCCTGAACCTCTATCGCTCCACTGTCTTTGAAAGCAATAATACCAGTTCGATCTCTGGAACCTCGTGTTTCCCGTTCAATCAGGCCAAGAATATCTCTGACTTCCTGCATTGAGCCCTTCATAGACATGCTTACATCTATGACGAGGATAATTGTGAGCGGGTTTCGTGCGGTAAACACACTCTCCCGTAGGTCTTCTTGTGTTATATTGATTGACTCTCCAGGAGGGGGTTTTCCAGTTCTTGCAACTGCGGCCATCACTGTTGCAGGAACGTGAATGCTTCGGACTTCCTTTGTTGGAAGGCGTGATCTTACCGGGCGGCCTTGCTGAGGAGAGTCAGAGGCCTTGAGACTGCCCATCGATCTGGAGCTTACACTTTTGTGAATCCATCCGCCAGAAGTTACTACTGACCTCTTCATCACCCTAGTCTTGAGCTCTTCGATGTCAAAGATTTCTTCACCAGTATCGAGGTCTGGAAGCTTCACAAAGAATCCTGTGTCAAGACCAACTGGAGCCTCTCGAATATCTGACTTCGGTCCGATTATTCTAGTTTCTTTCTTTGCAGTGTAGGGCCGTGTTGCTGTGCCCCATTCATCCCCAGGTTCCGGTACACCTCTTCCTGGTTCCACGGTGTCAATACCAGCGGCGGGACCACTCTTTCGTTTAGTCATTGTTCGAAGCCATTTGCGCACAATGAAGAACATCGCTGGAGCGAAGACGACGGTGTTTAGAATTAGAGCTGGAATATTGAATGTGGTTCCGGGAAGGAAGCCAAAAAGCATGTTTATTGGACTCCAAAAAATCCAGGCAAAATACGCTAGGCCTACGACCATCATTATCGCGCAGATAGTGCCTTGTATGGGGTCGCCTCTAGGATTCCTTATTCTCCGCGGCGTTTTTTTTTGCCATCTGAAATACTAGTTTCAACCACTTTGGAACCTCGACCAAAACGGCCTCCACTAATACGACGACCAGATTTGTCCTCGGATTCAGCAGTCTCTGTGGGTGATTTTCTTCGGTCATCCCTTTTTGCTATGGTTTCCGCCTTGGTAATGGCCATGTCAATATCATCAGGAGATGGAGGTTCCAAGAGACCTCCTCTTCGTGTCCGATGACTGAGGGCCAGTTGCGAGGCGAGTTTCATGTCTTCTAAGTTTACTTCCATTCTGCCCTCAAAGGCAGCATTTGTGATTGCCGTCTTGCTGATGATGATGTCGGGTCGGACGCCATCCACTTCCAGTGCATCGCAGGCCATAGCTATTGCTCGAAGACTGCTTTCTGGAAGTCGAACCTCATTTAGAATCGTTTTCGCCTTGATGATCTGCTGGCGCAGCCTGTCCTGAGCTTCCGCCCATTCTTGCTGGAACTTCGCGGGATTCTCCTCAAAGGCAAGGTTTCTCCGAACAAGTTCCATTCGTTCCTCAACCGAATGATCACTTCCAACTGATACATGGAGAGGGAATCTATCAAGAAGTTGAGGTCTCAGTTCGCCCTCTTCTGGATTCATCGTGCCAATTAGTATGAAGTCGGCTGGATGGCTTATAGAAATGCCTTCACGTTCAATAACATTGACCTTTGTAGCTGCGGAGTCAAGTAAGTCATCAACCAAGTGGTCCGGTAGAAGATTGACTTCATCGACGTATAATACATTCTGATTGGCTTCGGCAAGAATCCCGGGTCGAAGTGCTTGTATTCCGTCTTTCAAGACTCGTTCAATATCTAATGCACCAATGAGTCGGTCCTCAGTTGTAGAGAGAGGGAGATTTACGACTCTCATTTTACGTTTGATTGTGCTAAGCTTCTTGGACCCCTGAATTCGAGTTTGGCACTCCTGACAAAGGTAGTCAGGCAGATTTGGATTACACCCAAAACGACACCCATCAATAACCTCGACATCAGGAAGAAGGTCTGCCAGAGCTCTTACAACTGTGGTCTTTCCAGTACCCTTTGGACCAGAAATGAGCACTCCTCCTATACGTGGATTGACACCGTTGAAAATGAGTGCCAACTTCAACCGCTCTAAGCCTACGATAGCGGAGAATGGAAGTACTGCTCGTTTAAGCTCGCCCAAGGGTCTAATCATCATCCAGTTGTTTGTTTGATGGAAGTAACACACTCAAATAAGGGTGCGCGTCTATGTAATTGTAGGGATAGCGTTGATTTCTTATCTTATTCATCTTGAGTGTCCTCAATGTCGCAAGACCTATGTGGCAGATAGCCTAGCAACCTATTGTGTATGCGGGTCACCGCTCTTTGCAGTTTATGATTTGATACGTGCTATTGAGGACCTAAGGTCAGAGCAATTTCCCTCTCAGATAAACTCCATGTGGCGGTATTCTCAGCTACTACCTGTGGAATCCCCGTCTAACATCGCTAGCCTAGGCGAAGGATGGACACCGCTGCTAATTTCACGAAGAATAGGCAGCCATTTTGGCCTTAGACTTCTGATGATAAAGGACGAAGCCCAAAATCCAACAGGCTCGTTCAAGGACCGTGGACTTTGTGTAGCAGTTTCGAAACATATCGAGCTTGGGGCGGAGTCTTTTGCACTTCCTTCTGCGGGGAATGCAGCAGTTTCAATGAGCGCCTATTGTGCTGCTGGAGGAGTGCCTTGTTACATCTTTATGCCATCAGATACACCCGAACCATTCTTTCAAGATTGTGAACTCTATGGTGCGTCAGTCACTCGGATTGATGGCGACATCTCAGTTTGCGGGCAGGTGATGAGAGACCAGGGCGGTTCGTGGACCGACCTATCTACAACAAAAGAACCCTATAGAGTTGAGGGGAAGAAGACCCTAGCTTTTGAGATTGTTGAACAACTGGGATGGGAAATCCCGGATGCTATAATCTGTCCAACAGGCGGCGGTACTGCCGTAATTGGAATTTGGAAGGGTCTTGCGGAGCTTGAAGCATTGGGTTTGATTGATGAACGAAGACCAAGAATCTATGCCGCTCAGAGTGCGGGATGTGCACCAATTGTGAAGGCATTCGAATTAGAAGTGGATAGTGTGGATGCTTGGCCAAATGGAAGAACCAGTGCATTGGGCCTTCGAGTTCCAAAGCCATTTGGCGGCCGACTTATTCTTCAGGCGCTCAGGCAATCAGGCGGAAGTGCAGTTGCAGCGGCTGAAGATGAGATTGAATCAATGCGAAAAATGGCTGCGAAACTAGAGGGAATAAGCATCTGTCCCGAAGCGGCTGTTGGTTTAGCAGGTCTCCGGAATCTGGTGGAGATGGGAGAGATTGACTTTGATGAGGAAGTCGTTTTTCTAAATACTGGTTCAGGGGCAAGATACTATTACAATTCGGTTTCAAATGATACGAATTTGAGAGAGTAAGGCTATATTGAGATAGCGTTAATAGGAGGGATTAATGCTGCAAACGGCAAAGGGGCTGTTGGAGTCCATGTTTGTCATAGGAAGGGAATTGATTGAGTAGCACGATCATAGAAGCGGGGAATGGAAAGGAAAAGCTTCACTATCGTACGGTTCGTGATTCAATAGGTGCTCGAAAAGCGGAACTAGCAATTGCCATTCTTCTAATAGCTACATATTTCCTTTTCCGATTTGGCTTACTTCCCGGGAGTACCACTGTCGTAGTCCTTCTAGGAGTTATAGTAGGCATTTGGCTAGCCTTCAGGCCATCTGAGTGGGCAGTCGAAGGCATTGAGAGCCTTTCGGGCCATTTTGGCACAACAACCTATATTGCAGGTATGCTATCGAGTCTGGGTAGCAACCTTCCTGAAGCCGCAATCAGCGGGCTTGCAGCATACCGGGGTTTTGTGGGGAATGATCCAAATCTGAGAACGATTGCAATCCTTTCAGTGCTTATTGCCGCGGGATTCAATATGCTCCTGCTTGGATTGACAATTGTCATATCAACAAGAAAGAAAGATGATATGGCGGTCCCAGAGGAAGCTATCAAGAAAGATTCAGTCCTTATCCGATGGACAATCGTTGCCCTTGTAGCTATGTTTGCTCTTGGGATTGCAGATATGATTTCCAATCCAGGAGAAACTCTGTACTTCCCGTGGGAAGCATCTCTAATATTGTTCATTTCATACATTCTTTATGCAGGAGACCTGACAAGAGGCGAAGAAGTTCAAAATGCTGAGAAGGCAATCCCGCACCATGGAAGAAGAAGTGCCATAATTCTCTGCTTGATTGGATTTGCAGGTATTTTCTTTGCTGGGGAGATTTTGACTTCTTCAGTGGAAACTCTCCTTCATGAATATCAGATGGAGATAGCAGAATTCGTGAATCCTGTCACATTTGGTGCATTGATTCTGGGCGCAGCAGGTGCACTCCCTGAACACGGTATCGCCATCGTGGCGGCGGTCAAGGGAAAAATCGGGATAGCAGTCGGAAACCTAATGGGAGGAGTATTGCAAATACTGCTTCTTGTAATGGGAGGAATTGGCATAGTAGTACCAATTCCCATGAATAGGTATGTGATGTTTCAAATCATAGTAATTGCGGGAAGTCTTTGGTTTCTTAAGCAGGCTATAACTGATGACCACAAATTGGACACATTTGAAGGGTTGATGATTATTCTGCTGCAGGCATATGTATTCTCACTACTGATTTGGGGCACACCTATAGGATATGGCTGAGAATCATCTGAAGATCATCACCGAATATTGTAACTGTGGCCGCTTCAGATACATCGTCATACCTAGGCTTGTAGGCAATAGAGAGACCTGCAATCTTTAGGGCACTAATATCATTCCTTCCATCCCCAATAAAAGCAGTATCACTTAGCGGTATCTCAAAGTGATTGCAAATATTCTCTAGCTCCTGAGCCTTCTCATGCCAACCAACTCGAATCTCGACCTCACCTGTAAGAATACCATTTACATGGCAAAGGCGATTTGTAGCAATACAATCGATGCCAAGTCGTTGGCCAATTTCATTAGCAAGAACATCCAGACCACTAGAGAGAATAGCAACCTTGACACCCTGTTTTTTCAATGCCGAAATGGTTTCCTTAGCGCCTGGTCGGAGTTGTGTTTTCTGAACTACCTGCATGACCTCATCCAGAGTTCTGCCCTTCCAGAGAGCGGCATCATAGTCTGCCCATTCTTGGTAGGAAATCTCTCCACTGAAGTATTGGTTGTAGAAGACTCGGCCTTCCTCCACTTTCCCGAATTCTTCGTGCAGACGCCACCAGATACTTGAATGGCTCGTCAAGGTGCCGTCCACGTCAAAGACAACTAGTCGGATCGGCATGCATAAGTCTCCTTCAGTAGGAAATCGGTCCCACGAGAAGGTTCAACGCTGAGCCTCGCGTTCTCGCTCTTCCTTGGCCTCTCTCTCCAAGTCTGCAAGAAGCTCATCGATTCGCTCTGCATCGGAGTCAGCTTGCTCTTCGCTTGTTGCAGCAGTTTCCTTTCCTGCATCAAGTGGTGGCAATACTCCCTCCTTTTCCAACAGGATTTCTGCCTCCATGGCATCTAGTTGACGTTCTACTCTTTCATCAGTTTCCACTGTTCCAGCTGATTCGCTGAGATCCTCTGATAAAAGCTCCCCTGCTATGGAGATGTGCTCAAAGGACTGAGAGAGCCGGTCCAGCTGAATCTGAATTTCCGTGGGACTAAGCATCGCTCGTGCGTGGGTCAGAGCTTCGTTGGCAATTGTGAAAGCTCGAAGAACCTCGGCCTGATCCTTGGCTTCCTCGATGTTCATCAGTGCAGTTTCGAGGGTCAGGTATTGCTGTTGATATCGGCCTTTTCGATTCTCAAGATCCACAACAATGGTAAGGTGAGCTTTGGCACTGGAGCGGTCACCCTTCGACATAGACTCCTTTGCCTTCTTTTGCTCCTCGATCATACGGGTCTCTAATCTTCTAATTCTGAGCGTAAGAGCATTCATTGTGCCCTTCATTTCAAGCATACCGCGCTCAGCATCAACCTTCTTTTTGCCGCTCAGGAAACCCATATTGTCCACCGATTATTGGCTTTACAATGTGAAGTCGGCTCTTTGCACATTTAAACGATTGGACTACGGTCCTATGAACGGTTTGATGACCCCAGACCAGAAACGGGGATGAATTAAAGTAGGATATAATATATCATATGTATGTCTACTATACTTTTATATTGGGAGTCGCCTCTATACAATGTGAGTAAGGGGGTCCAAAATCACCTATCTCCTCTCCTCCTCCCTCCTCTCTCAACAGTCAACGGATACAAGCGCTGACAAGCTTGATTTTTCCTTGGACCCCCGGCTCTCAATCCTTTTTCGTAAATTGGAAGTATTGGCCAGCAAGTTTTAAAGGAGAGTACAGGTCGGCATCGGCACAGGAGAGTATAAGTTGTCTGGAGCAAGAAAAGCAGTTGAAAGCACAGCGCGGAAAATCCTTGTTTATACCGCTGAGATTATCATGTCCATTATTCTACTCGTGATTATTTGTCTCCCCTTGGCATTCACAATACCAATGTGGCTTCAAACAATCGGTCTTGGATTACCCAGGGCCTCAGTGATTCTCGATCCAATCGCCATGTTTGGAATGGAGGGAGCTTTTGCGGCTACACTTGCACTGACAATTGCTAGCTTTTTGATTGGCTATTTCTATATCTATAGACTAATTCCTGAGGGGCCATCTGAGGAAGAAGATGAGGAACTGGAGGAAGAATTTGAAGAGGAGTTGGACATAGACGAAGAAGAGGCCGATGATGCTGCTTTTGAAGAAGCAATTCATGATGAAGAGAATGACGTAGAAGAAGAGGATTCAGAGTAAGTACTACTCGTCGAGTCCCATCATCTTTGCAAGCTTCTCCACGACAGCGTTGAAGGCTTTGGAAGACTGCGAATCAGGGTTCTCAACTACAAATGGAGTTCCTTTGTCACTTAGCTGAATGATACTTGGATCGAGAGGAAGGGATCCAAGATATTCAATAGCAAAATCCTCTGCTGCTTTGACTGCAGCACCTTCTCCGTATAGCAGGTGACTCTGCCCGCAACTAGGACAGACGAATTCTGCCATATTCTCAATAATGCCGAGAACAGGCACACCCATCCTTTGAACGAGCTGAATTGCCCGTCGTGCGTCCAACACAGCTACTTCCTGAGGTGTACTCACAATTATCACCCCATCTGCTTCTGGGATGGACTGCAGGATGCTCAAAATCTCGTCGCCGGTTCCAGGTGGCAAATCAACAACTAACAGGTCAAGCGCCCCCCATCGAACATCGCCCAGGAACTGTGTTATTGCCTTAGCTACAATTGGCCCCCTCCAAGCCACCGCATCATCCGAATTGCGAAGCAGAAAACCCATGCTCATGACTTTCATTCCAAGTGGTCCGGAAATAGGATCTAGTTTTTCTCCATCAGTTGTCGGATGGCGGCCTTCGAGACCAAGTAGCTTTGGCACATTAGGACCATAGATGTCTGCATCCAGAATCCCTGTAGCATGTTTGCTTTTTGCAAATGAAACTGCAAGATTCGTGGCCACAGTCGTTTTGCCAACTCCACCCTTACCAGAGAGAACGACAACCTTGTGCTTTACGCCCTTCATTGCATCACGGATTGCATCAGGAATAGCTGGTTTTGACAACAGAATTTCTCCATCCCAGCTGCGGCATAGCCGCATTATAAATTGTTAGATGCGACTAAGTTTTTCTGCCAATAATCATTCGCCATGGAATGCCCTGAGAATGGCACGAGCCAGGAATTCGTCTGAAGCAGCCACGAAACTCATTCTTCGGTTCAAATCTAATGGGAGACATAAACGATATCCGGATTTGTCCAAGATACAACCGCCTGCTTCCTGCACCATGTGAGTACCAGACACATGAACAACTGGAAGAATATCTCGCATGTCAACCATGGCATCAAGACTTCCTGCTGCGACCCAACAAAGATCTAGAAGATTGCTGGCGGTTCGTCTAGAATCATGGACTGCTTGCAAAACCCGAATCGAACCTGATGCGAAGGCGGCATCCCACTCTTTCTTGGTGTCATACGAGATTATTGCATTCCCAGTTTCAATTGGTTCAGACACTTCAACCGGCCTACCATTCCGCGTAACTCCCTTCCCGCTTTTTGCCACGTACATTTCATCTGTGTACGACCGGAATCACAGCTGCACCCTATTCTGAAGAAGCCACCACAGATGACTTGGAAGTCAGCGTAATAG
>JBHLND010000054.1:0-11794 GCA_048937485.1 Promethearchaeota archaeon | reverse complement strand
GTATTACGTAATTTGTAATACTATTACATAATGTCAGTAGGTGAACTTAATGGTTAGAGAGGTTGACTGCGTGCGAACATTGGCAGACGAGATTCTGAGGGGGCCAATTCTAAGCATAGACGAGCCAATTACTCATATCGGAATTGCAGTGATTCCCATTATTGCTACAAAAGCGCAATATGAATTGGATGCGTATCTTAATGCCACGCAGGGAAGGGTTCCAGTCAAATGTACCCTTACACCTGCAATCTACTTTAGCTCTTCTGAAACCAATAGACCAAATGGGAATCCAACTGATGATGAAAGAGAGCGGATCAAGGAGAAATTCATAAAGAAACTGCCAGGGAATACTTGCGGAGTTTTAGTTATGGACTCGCAGGGCATGGTCGTAGCCCTTAGTCTTAATCTCCAGGTTAGAACATTTTGGCTGCGCATTGGTCAAGTAGTAGATTTGATTTGCAAATATTACAATCCGCGAGGATTGCTGCTGGACAAGATGACGGCCTTAGTTAGCGCGACTTTATTTCTGGCAAGACTGAGAGGTGTTGATTCCAAGGAAGTGATAGCCACAAAGGATTGGGGAAACATCATGATTGGACTTCCTATCTTGAAAGAAGAAACTGATGAGAATGTGAATCTGGAGAATATGTCCAAATCGGTCCTATACTGCTCAATTGGAATTAGAGCCTAGCTTGATTTGAAGCCTACAACATCTCCGGCTCCAACATCACGAAAGGATTCTTCAAATGCATACATCAGGGCAGCCCTGCCACGTAGACCTGTACAGTGGCAGGGAGCAAGAACGGAAAGGGGGAAATCACGTAGGAACGCCACAGTCTTCTCAAGCCGCTCGTGTGAGGCATCATGAAGATGGAGGCCGCCCACAATTCCTGTTATGGATGTGGTACCAGTCAGATTCACCACATGACTGAGAGTATTCGAAATGCCTGAATGACAACAGCCTGCAAGAACAAATACGGAACCATCGGCCAATTGAAAGACAAGAGATAGGTCGTCGCTGATTGGGTCTTTTGATTCCTTGCCATCCCAAATAGTGACGATGTCGAGAAGTCTGCCAGACAGTTCCTCAAATTCGTTCTGCCTTGGAACTTCTCCCGTTGTCATTACGCCGGGAGCAAGCTCGTGGAAATCAGTTGTGATTACCAATTCTGCGTGGGATTCTAGCTCAGTTGGAGTGAAGTAATCCTGAAGCCCAACTGGAATCCGCTTGCCATCGTCTGCAATGAATGTTTTTGGCTTCAGAGCATCTGGATGACACACAACTGGAATTCTCTTGCCAGCCAGTGTCAATGATGACATCAAACCAGCAATATGGTCCCAATGTCCATGACTTAGAACTATCACGTCTATTGAAGCAAGATCTTCTTCAAGAACGTCAAGGTTGTGCTTAAGTGCTGGTGTAGAGCCACCTGTGTCAAAGAGTATTCTGAATTCGCTCTTGTCATCATATGTTATGATCACAAGAGCTGCAAAACCCGCCTCTCCAAGAATATGTTTGTAGTTCACGCTGCCGTCGGTCAGCAGTACCACCTTAACTTCCTGAATTGCTGTCAATAAGAACCGCCCCGAAACCCTGCAAGACTTTCCGAATCAGGATTCAACTCACACTGAAACTAGAATTTAAAGCCTGCAGTCAACGCCTGTGCTGGAGAGTGATAGAAGTGAATTCGGTTGCCCTGGTGAAGTACGAAGAGAGTCTTGAACAGAGCGTTACGAAAGGACTTGATTTTATTGATGGACTTGGCCAGCTAAAATCACCCGTTTTGATAAAGCCCAATATTTGTACGATTTCTGATAACACGGGACATTCGGTCACGCATGCAAGCCTAGTTGAAGCCATCATAAGACTGGTGCTCAAAACTGATGACTCTCTATCAATCAGAGTGGTGGAAACTGATAGTCAAAGCAAATTCGCGGAAGAGGCCTATCAAAGATTCGGCTATGCAGTACTGGAAGATACAATGAGGGCTGAGGGATTCGATGTCAGTTTAGTCAATCTCAGTAGATCCCCCCTAAAGCAAATCACCTTTGATGGCCTTTATTTCAAAGACCCCGAATTGCCAGACCTTCTTGCCAAAGAGAACTCCTTCATCTCCGTGGCTGTAGCAAAGACTCACTATTTAACAACTCTCACCGGTAGTCTGAAGAATCAATTTGGCTTGCTACCTCGAAAAGATCAAGCGTTCTATCATCGCAAGATCGGCGATGTTATTGTTGACTTGAATAGGATTGTGCAGCCAGACCTCTGCGTTATTGATGCGAGAGTTGGCGTTGAGGGCTGGAATGGTCCCAAAACAAGGGAGATTGGCGCGTTCATACTAGGAAAGAAGCCGGTTTCGGTTGATGCCGCAATGGCACAAGTCATGGGCTTTAAACCGGAAGAAGTTCCACATATCCTTGCATCTAGCAAGTATAATCTAGGAGTCTTGGACCCAGAAATTATAGGAGAATCCGTTGATTCATTGAAGGCAAAATTCAAGGTTCCCAAGTGATGCATCAATAGCCGCTATCGAAGGAGTAATTTAGGCTAATAACAATAGTGAAGTTAATGACCGACTCAGAGAAAGATTGGAAACTTGTCTTGGACCCCGCTCAGTTCAAAGTGCTTAGAGAATGTGGGACGGAGCCCCCCTTCACTGGGAAGTATCTCTACAACAAGGAAAAGGGAGTTTACGTCTGTGCAGGGTGCGGCAATGAGCTTTTTACATCCGAAACGAAGTATGATTCAGGAAGCGGATGGCCATCATTCTGGGAGAAGCTCTCTGAGGAGAGTGTGGATACAAAGATCGATACCAGCCATGGAATGCGGAGGACTGAGGTCACCTGCAAGAAATGTGGAGGCCATTTAGGGCACGTCTTTGATGATGGCCCCAATCCAACTGGTCTTCGCTACTGCATCAATTCGCTTGCTCTCGATTTCAAGAGCAAGGACTAGAATCGACAGGTTGCATGAATTCTATAGAATGTCCTTCCTGTAGAGCAGCTCCACAACCCCAAGGAAGACAACGAACACTCCGATCCAAGTAGCAATGATAACACCCCAAGAGAGGAAAACATGGGGAGGCAGAGGTTCGGGAGGACCAGTTGTTCCTGTTGTGGTTGGCGTGGTTGCTGTGGTAGAGGTGGAGGTTGTCGTGGTCGTACTTGTGGTAAGCGGAAGCACAATAACAACCACCTCATCAGATACTTCATTTCCTCCAATATCGATGACTTCGATTCTGAAGGTGTAGGAGCCTACAGCCAGCCCATCCACGGAAATGGAGATTGATGTCATATCAATTGTCCAATCATCAGAGTCCTGAAGACTGCCATCTCTGAAAATCTCATAACTGACGGGGTGCAAATCCGAAGGGCTCCACACGATAGAGCCCCCTGTTTCGCCCACGGTGTATGTGATGTCTGCAGGACTATCAATCACCGGAGCTGTGAGATCTGATACAGTAACAATGACGGTGCTCTTATTGGAAAGCCCGGCCTCATCAAAAACCACAATTGTGTAGTTGAAATTCCCCAACGTCTGCGAATCTATTGAGATACTGACGGTTTCAGAACTCGAGTTCCAGAGGCCAGACTTGGACAAGATTTCCTCCACATAAATCTCATAGGAGGAAGGATGTAAATCATATGGCCGCCATGCAACGGTCTTGCTAGAATCTCCTTCTGCAACTGGTGCAACTGAGGGCGTATCAATGGTAGGAGCTGTGACATCATATACTGTAACAAACACTGAATCCGTGGCTGAATTGTGGCCCAAGTCGTAAATGAGCAACGTGAAATTGTGATATCCCGCAGCCAAGCCTGATGCTGAGATTGTGATGTTCTCCAAGGTGGAATTCCAGAGGCCAGAGCGTATCAATTCTTCATCAAGGTAGATATTGTAATTGGATGGGTACGCATCAGAGGGGTCCCAGATGATGGTGCCGCCGTCTTGGCCTTCATTGTATTCAAAATCATCAGGACCGACAATTGTGGGGGGTATGCTGTCTAGGACATGGACAAGAACCGTGTCACGACCAATATTGTTGCTCTCATCATAGCAGACGATAGTGAAGTTATGCACCCCAAGGGCAAGTCCACTTACTGACACAGTCATTACCTGATTAGGTGAGTTCCACGAACTACTTCTGATAAGAACCCCATCACGATAAATCTCATATCTGTCACGATGAAGATCATATGGACGCCAAGACACTGACCCTCCAGGAGTACCCACGTCATAGTAGACATCATCAGGATGATCCAGTTGTGGGCAGGTTCCATCAAATACAGTGACAAGAACCGTATCACTAGCAGTGTTTGTATCTTGGTCTGTCACTGTTATTGTGTAAACATAGTCACCAAGAGAGAGGCCATCTGCAGAAGCCATGATTACTTCATCTGTAGAATTCCAGGAGCCGGACATGATGGGGCTTCCATCTCGATACACAATGTAGCTTGAAGGATTCAAATCTAGAGGGTGCCAAATCACAAAATTGCCAACTGTAGTTTCGTTGACAAGCTGGTCTGGAGGCTTGTCAACATAGGGAAGATCAGTATCAAAGACCGTGACATATACTGTATCTAGCGCTGCATTGCCATTTATGTCAGTGGCATTCAGTATGAAAATATGAAGACCCAATGGCAGACCGTCAACCATGATGAGCAAACTTTCTCCAGTAATGTTCCAAATTCCAGATTTGAAGAGAGTTCCATTTCTTAGAACTGAGTAGCTTGTGGGGTTTTTGTCATAAAGGACCCATGTGATATTGGAGCCGGTTTGACCAAGCGGGTAATAGAGGTCTTCTGGATGGGTAGTTTCAGGATAAGTGCCATCGTAGACTGTTACAAGGACACTATCACTAGCATTGATATCGAATTGATCGTAAACTGTCAGGAAAAAGTTGTACTCACCAAGAGCGAGACCATCTAGGGATACTGATATTGTTTCAGAGGTGGAATTCCATGGTCCAGAGGATATTAGGATGTCATCCCTGAAGACCTCGTAACTTGATGGGTACTGAGCGGAAGGATCCCATATGAGGATGTTACCCACACTATCCTCGATGACGAGCATATCGGCTGGACTATTAATCGTAGGTGGTCCAACTTCATTGACTATTACCAGCACTTCATCCGAGGCAGAATTTTGGGCGGTGTCTAGGACTTGCAGAGTGTAGTTGTATGTACCTTGGGGAAGCCCATCAACTGAAATAGTGATTTTTTCTGATGATGAATTCCAACTACCCGACTTGATGGATACATGTTCTCTGAAAATTGTGTACCTGTACGGATTGAGATCGTAGGGAGACCAGGAGATTGAATACCCAATCGTTCCTTCATCATAAACAACATCGGATGGATGGTCTATTACTGGGGGCGTAGTGTCGAAGTAAGTTACAGAGACGGTAACATCAAGACTCGTTGCAAGGCCACCTGCGGATGCGACCCAAATCCGAATTGTGAAGGTGCCAGCTGATAGTGGAGTGAAAACTAGAGTGGCTTGAATCTCATTGGTAGTTGGATTCTCGTCACTCGCAGATCCATCTTGCACTTCAATGGGTGTAAAGGAGAAATCATTATTATCCTCCCAATCTGCTTGAAGGCTAAGGGCGTATTCATTATCACCACCCGTATAGCCTGTTGATTCTACAACAAGAGCAAAGGGAGTATCAACATATGCATTAACTGTTCCAGTAGCATTGGAAGTGAGAGTAAGAACCCCGCTTGTAGAATGACATATTCCGCACTCCGCAGTATAGCCCAAGCGAGCCAAAGAGAATGATGCCAATCCAGTAATCGTTACAAGTAAGCCAAGTATGATGAATACAGTAAGCCTTCTGGGCCGTGCCATACGAAAATCCCCTATCCGTTTGCAGTGGGCGAACACAAACTGGATATAAAGCTTACCTGAGATTTGGTGCAATAAGGCCATGATTATGAATCAATGCGACCATATGATGTCCAAAGAAGCCATAATGATGTCTTTTTACGAACATATGCATGATAATTATGAAACTCAACTGTATCGTGCAGGAACATTATTCCAAGAAGGCAGATTGATCCACTTTCACTGCAACGAGCTCTCCAGCAGCACATTTCTGCGCGCCGGAAAAGAGGTCGCATTCAACAATGATTCGATTTTTCAGGATCTCTTTGATTCGTGCTCTTAGAGTCACGGGCCTGTCAAGTGGCGTGGGCCTGAGATAATTGACAGTGAGTGATGCAGTTACATACATGAAGTGGTCTTCTGATTCTGCTGCTCGGTGCGCAACCGAATTGGCCGTTCCTGTGGCATGGCAATCAATGATTGTTGCAATGATTCCCCCATTCAAGATTCCTGAGAACGCTAGGTGATGTTCCTTGGGTTCAAAGGTGGCAATGGTTTCTTCACCATCCCAGTAGCTCTTCAACTGAAGACCGTGCTTATTGTTCTTGCCACAACCCCAGCAATATGTTCCTTCTTCAGGCCATTGATCTTGAATCGTTTCCTTGCTCATGATTCAATGATTTGAGGATGCCTTCTAAAGATAGTGATACCTCCTTGAGAAAAGAAGGTTAGTCGGGAGTTGAACCGGGATTCTTCTTTGTCAAGTCCTGCCAGTAGAGTGCTATGGGAGCCATTCTATCAAAACCTACAGCTTCGTATGCCTTTCGAGCTGCAAGGTGCGGAGAGTCAAGCCCGGTTTCAACATGGGCAAATCTTAGACCTTGATTCCTGAAATGTTGCAGTACATGTTGGTACATGAACCGACCTAATCCCCGGCCAGCGTAGGCAGGGTCCACAGCATTGTTTTCAATCACGCCAAAGTTTCGTTCAGGTCGAAGTCTGAATGTCACATACCCAATTACCTGCTCATCTTTCTCGAGTACCCAGACCCACTCAGGATGTTCCGAGAACACCGTATGATTTTGTCTTGTCTTTGATTCCTCCCAAGTTAGCTCCGGATTCCTGTATATTCCGTCATAGACTTCCTTCGTTAGCGATTCCACCCAGCTTTCGAAAATTGCTGTATAGCAGATGATGGTCAGTTCATCAATTCTGGGCATGTCATCTTCTTTTGCGAAACGAAGAATCGCACTCTCTCTCTGAGCAATAATCATGATTGACCAATCCTCGACTTAGACTCGGCTATCTGAAATCGGAGAGCCTTGGACCGAGGTCAGCAATAAAACCCTCTTCATCCTCAGCCAATCGCTTCTTAATTTCTCTCCATGTGGCTGAGCAGTTCTTATAGTCAACCCCGACCAAGTCGTGTATCTTTCTGTCAATGTCCTTCTTGTTCTCCTTGGTCACTTCAAGCTGAAGCTCCTCAAAAATTCGGCCTATGTGACGGAAGTAACAGGTCACTTTGCACCCTCCAATGATTATGACAAGGCAAATGCGGGTCAGCGGATTAGCCTTTCGATTGCAGTTTCTTCGATCTCACGGACGGCCGCCGGTAAATCCGATTATGTGCCCACATCGCCTGCAGACATAGGCATAATGTGTATACAGCATTCCTCGAAACTTCTTGTCCTCAATATCTTCACTTGTAAGAAAATTCTCGCATTTGGGGCACTTTCCAATATCCATTGGAAATCTATCAACTCCGAGAGCTCCTTCTCATCTGAGGCTTTATAGTTTGACTACTGCGCTACTACTTGCTCCTTCCAACAATCCATATCTATGAAATTTTAACCGTTGATTCCGCTACAGTATCAACATTCCACGATTAGGTGATGATTAATGACTCGCATACTTGGAATTGGAGGCGTTTTCTTCAAGTCGGAAGACCCAAAGAAGTTGAAAGACTGGTACGTTAAGAATCTTGGATTTGAATCAGATCAAGAGGGTTACATCATCTTTTGGCAATGGGAGAGGGAGATGCTGAAGCGCAGAGGGTACACTCTTTGGGGTCCCTTCCCCAGAGATACCAAGTATTTCAAACCCAGCGAAAAGCCCTTCATGATCAACTTCATGGTTGATGACCTGGATGCAATTCTAGCTAAGCTAAAGGAAAAAGATGTTGAAGTAGACAATCATATCGAAGAGCATGAAGAGGGAAGGTTTTGTTGGTTCATGGACCCAGAGGGAAATCGTGTTGAGCTGTGGGAGCCTCCGCTAGTTCAAGAAGATTAGGACTTCTTATCAAGTCGAAAGGCTATGTATCTGACCCACAACAAGAATACAGTGTAAGAGAACCATAACTCCATCAAAGATTGCTCTTCAAGTAATTGTAAAAAGGCCCATCATGTCCAGGGATGATGATGTCTGCAACCTCCACGATTCTGTCGGATGATGCGTTAAGCGCCTCAAGATGATCTTTCATCCGTTCATTTGGGAAAAACTCACGTTTGTGATAGTACATTTTGGATACGATAGAATCACCAGCAGCTACGATGGTCTTCTTGTTGAATCTGATTAGGACTGAGTGGTCGTGACTTGAATGACCAGATGTGTCAATGATGCTTAATCCAGGATGCCATTCATCGCCCTCCTTCATCTTCACAATCTCGTTGTCAACAGAGAGCTGTTCCAGCCTAGGCTTGAGTTGTGCAGGAGATAGACCTGCATAGAGGACTATTGATGTAGTGATCTCCATGCCAATGTGTGATGAAGACCTCATCAATATCATCCGGTTTTATTCCATGGTAGTCCAGCTCCATTAGGAGCCGATTAGGTCTTTGCGTTATCGGTTCAAAGCCTTCCCAGCCTGTATCTATCAAGATGTTTGTGTGTCCAGCTTGAACATAGGTCACAGTAGCAAGAATATAGGTTTCAAACAGATTCTCCCACTCTCTGTGATTCATTTTCTCCCAAGCAGGAAGCCAAGCTTCTGGATCACGCATAGTTGTGCCGGAACGGATTATCCTAACTTGATTCACGGAGCCGTTCATCTCTGTTTTCACATCACTTCTGCCCTTACCGCAGGCCTTTGAATAACCGTTTCGGAGCAAGGACCCTATGCCATCTTATTTATAGTTAAGAGTATAACTCTGACAATGGAGGAGATGCTATGAAGTATCGAAAAGTTGGCAAGAGTGGACTCAAGATAAGTGAGATATCACTTGGCTCTTGGTTGACATACGGTGGAACGGTAGAGAACGAGATAGCAAAAGAATGTATGAATGCGGCCGTTGACCAAGGAATCAACTTTATTGATTCAGCGGAAATCTATGCGGACGGGAAGGCAGAAGAGGTTATTGCAGAGTGGCTAGCGGAGGAAACGGTAGACAGAAAGAACTTGGTCATCTCCAGCAAGGTCTTCTGGCCTACAAGCCAAGACATCAACGATTGGGGACTCAGTAGAAAGAATCTCATGAACGCGATAGAGGGCACTCTTCAGAGATTGGATTTGGACTACATTGACATATACTTCATGCACAGATACGATTACACAACACCATTGAAAGAAACCGTGACTACTCTAGATGACATAATCAAATCGGGAATGGTTCATTATTGGGGCACATCTGCTTGGTCAGCAGCACAATTGGAGCGAGTAGCAGCAGTTGCTAAGGAGTTCCATGCACACAAGCCAATTGTCGAACAGCCAATGTATAACATGTTCTTCAGGCACATAGAGCTTGAGATAATGCCAGTGGGAAAAACACATGGTATGGGATTCACAGTATTTAGTCCACTGGCTCAGGGTCTTCTTACCGGGAAGTATAATGATGGTATACCAGCGGGGAGCCGAGGGGAGCGGTCCAATTCCATTCAGAATCAGTTGACCGACGAGAACTTGGTTAAAATCAAGAAGCTGGGGGAAATAGCTGCTTCTCTGGATATCGAAACAAGCCAGCTGGCGCTTGCGTGGATTCTAAGGAAACCCGAGATTTCAGCAGCCATTGTGGGTGCCACGAATCCGAACCATGTTGTTGAGAATGCAGCTGCCTCAGATGTTAGACTTGCTCCAGAAGTAATAGAACAGATTGAGGGCGTTCTTGATAATGAACCTCAGTGGCCGAGGACTTATGCTCCGAACATCTACTATGAAGATAGAATGAGGCATCCTTAGCCATCCTTCTTTAGACGTCTTTGATCAATTCATTCAATAAGCGATAACTCGGGCCGCTAAATGACTTGTGATACCTGGCCACTGTAATCTTAACCCGTTCGATATACTCCTTATTTCTAACATTTCTCACAAGTTCTTCAACTTCATTCAAATGTTCAGCGGTGAAAAGGCAGAATACAACTGGTTCTGAAACCGATACATACCACTCCCAGAGAGACCTTGGGTACTGCTCCCTCAGCCAATCCACAACAACATCGTGTGTGACCTTTCTCTCATCCCAGAGGATGCGAGCAAGATATGGGATGCTGCCGGCTTCATCCAGCTCAAGACCTACTGTGAACAGTACTGCATTGCTCTCAACAAGTTCCACGACATGTCTTCGTACTCGTCTCGCCGAAAAACCGGTACGACGTGCAAGGTCAGCAATGGTCATGCGCGGATCCTCTGTTAGGTGTTTTAATATAATGCGATGCAGCTGACTCAGTTCCATTTTGTTGCCCTTTGATGCAACAAGTGTGTGGAGCTCCACACTCTGTACTCCCCCCAATCTACGTAGGAATGCTCCAAGTTCCATTAATTCAACCGAGTTCTTGTATTCAGCTAGAAATACGTAGGTTCCATCAGTATATGCAGCAGCCGCGACAACGCTTGGGCTGGCTCCTATCATATCCACAAACTGGACCTCATCTTGCGAGCCATCCGTGTAGATAACTCCATAGAGAAACTCGGCATCCACCATTGCCAGGGAGAATCGGATAATGTAGCCGGTTATCACGCCGCACTCCTCCAATTTATGAATGCGCCGCTTTACTGCATTGGCTGAAAGGCCGTACTTCCGTGCCAGTTCCTCGTATGTGATTCTGCAGTTTTCCACCAGATCTCCAAGTATGCCTTTGTCCGTAAGGTCCAACAAACCCAGCTCCTTTTCTTACGCAAACGCAGTCAATGTGTCTCATCCCTATAAACTAAACAGCTCTATCTGGTATAGCGTTTCTTCAGATTTTCAAACCAAGAAGGGACGAATGCATCATCTACTCGATCAGATGATGGCATATAGGGCTTGATGTCAACGATAGGTGTACCATCATTGGCGTCCATGTGATCCACTACTAAGGCCATCCCATCTTCCTCAACCGTTTCAAGTTTCACGATAGAAAGACAGAGCAGATTCGGGCGAGCAGGAGAGCGACTTGCAAATACTCCTGATAGTGGCGCATCTTCACAAGGGGGAACATCTTGTAGATGCTGCCTCATCTGAGGCGTGTCAAGGTCTGTTGCCCACCATATGATATGCAGATGAGAGAACTTGTCCACGTGAAGCGTAGCAGGCCAGTGTTCCGGATTGATCAGAAGGCGAATAGGCTGACCTTCCTTCTTTTCCACTGTTCCAATTGGGGATAGCGTGATGTTCATTCTGGAAAACCACCGACTAATTATCTAAGACCATTGCCATCCGACGTTTATACTAACGGTTTCAGGTATCATAAATCTTAGAACTTGCATGCTTGAATCTGTTGGCTTTTATTGAGATTGTCAATGTTCAGAGATATCGTAGAGAGATTGGAAGGGATTTGATTCATGGGCTGCAATGTGCCAGTACCAATCTATCAGCTCGGAGAGAGAGGCGATCAGATTCTCCTCACATCGTTGATTCAGGTGGGGAGAGGTATCATCTTCCTTGGACTTGCTCTTTCTAGTCCAATGGCTGGAATCTCACTGTTTGTACTTGCCTTAATCGAATTTCTGGGAGCAAGATGGTTATGGAGTCTTAGGATTGAGGCCTGGGGAGTAGT
>JBHLND010000378.1:0-2931 GCA_048937485.1 Promethearchaeota archaeon | reverse complement strand
CGTCAAAGTCGCCGATAAGGCATTCCTAGACGAGCATGATATTCAAGAGGGGGATGTTGTGATTGCGATGACTTCGGAAGAGGGTTTCGATTCTCAAGTTAAACCCAAGCAAGGATGCTTTTTGATTCTTGATAAGCTGATCATTCTTGGCAGCCAGGACGAATTTGCAGGCCGAATAGTGAATCAGTTTAGAAGATACGGCGTTCGTTTCAAATGACGATGAGCGACCGGAAGCGATATCATCTAGAGCTAAGGCAACAGAGATGCGTTATTAATTGAGGCTTGCATCATGAAATGGAAGGTACGAACTGTGCTTGTTTTGTCTGCTCATACTGACGACATGGAAATCGGAGCAGGAGCCACTGTGAGGAGATTTGTCGAGTCCGGAGCAAAGGTGAAATCTGTCGTTTTCAGCGACTGCAAAGAAAGCGTTGACACATCCAGATATCCTGTTGACATTCTAAGAAAAGAATGCAAAGCTGCAGCGACTCATCTCGGAATTGAGGACCTCACCATTCTCGACTTTCCGGTTAGGCACTTTCCAAGTAAGCGACAAGATATCTTGGAAACCATCTATAGTCTTCGAAAAGAAACACACTATGATTTGGTTCTTACATCATGGCAGGGGGATCTTCACCAAGACCATAGAGTAGTGGCGGAGGAATCTCTTAGGGCATTCATGAAACAGGATACAACAGTATTGTCCTATCCCATACCAGGCAATTGCCCAGACTTTGCGCCTCATCTCTACGTACCTGTAGAAGCCGAGGCTATGCAGAAGAAGATTGACTTGCTCCATAATTATGAGTCGCAAGTTGTCAGACGCGGGTATTTCGATGAGACGGCAATCCGTGGCTGGATGGCACATTTCGGATTATACATTGGAAAGCCATATGCGGAAGCGTTCATGGTTCATAAGGTAATAATTGATGATTTCAAGGATTGAATGAATAGCGGATTCCTCGCCACAGTGATTGATTTGAGCTGACCAAGATGAAGAGGAAGAAATTGCTACAAATTTGGGATATCACTTGCAGCAGTGCAATAATCGCAGGATATCTTGAGGATCATGGATGGCAATGCAAAGTAATCATGCGTGAGAGTTTCGACAAACATGACTGCAGCAAATCGTTCAGAGATTATCAGAACATACCAGGAAGAGCAAGGAAGTACTATGGAGCCATAGTTAGGGCCATTCTTTCTTTCAAGCCAAATCTCATATTGGTCCGTCAGAACTATCAGGTTATTCCGCTTGTCAAGCTATTTGCCCCTCGTACTCCGCTAATTGTCCATTTCCATGGCCTAGAAGTACGGTATCGGAAGACTATCCCATGGCAGGCAAAGCTTGCAGAAATCAGATTGGCGTCAACCAGAGATATACTACGATTTGGTGAGTTCTATGCCACTCCAATTCATCCAATGTATAGTCAAGCAACATCAAGTGCCAGAGAAAAAGGCACTGCACTATTCATCAGAGGCTATCTAGGCATTCATGATGGTCTTGAGGCGGCTCGAAAGTTTGCAGAAGATAATGGATTAGAGCTCGATGTCATAGATAGGACGAAAGGTGAGCATATTCCCCACACGGAGATGCCTGAGTTATTGGCCAAGTATGAATGGTATCTAGATCTTAAGGGTCATACAACGAGAGAGGTCATCAGCAAAACTGCAATCGAATTTCTAACAACGGCGAAAAACGACTCAATTGGGAAAGTGCTTACTGATGATGGAGATGTGATCACAAGTGAATCTCTGGATTATTACATAACGCCCTTGAATAGATATCTTGAGCTATTTGAGAGTGCGGTAAAGTAGTATCTACGGGTTTTTCCTTGAGGAAACTAGTCTTGTAAGAATCCTCACAATTCGACTCCTGGCACCACTCCTGAAGAACTTCTCCCGGTCCAACTCCCTGAAACTAGCTGCTTCACGCACATGTTGAACCAATTCTTGTACGGATTTCACCTTGATAGCTACACCTGCTTCTACAAGGGATTCAGAATAGTCTGCACCGTGAACATCAGGAATGAAGGTTCCTAGTCCAAAGGCAAGTCCTTCATATACGGCCGTTGAGTAAACACCTATTTGAAGGGAGGATTCAGCAAACAGCTCGTAGATGGATTTGCGACTGCCCACAATCACATCGATTTCTGCTCCACTAAGCCAAGGATACTTTTCGTGCCATCCCGTATATTCAAGTGGATGCAGCTTGTAAATGATCCGATACCCCAAGTCCTTTACTTCTGAAAGCTCTGCGGCAAATTTCGAGAGCTCAGCACCGATAGTCCATTGAGAGATAACAAGAATCTGTTTTTCCTTCCTTGTGCGAGAATACTTCTTCAGCTCTTCTTCAAGATAGGGATAACCGACACTGAGAATACGATTCCTCCCAATCGGATACTCGGCAGAATCAAGCCAATAATCTCCAAACACAAGCAAAGCATGAGGAAATGTTGATTTCTCCCTCAGGTCTCCAGGAAATGAGTATCCTGGATGGTATGAGTGAATAACACCATGCTGAAGTTCAATTGTTACAACCCCAAGAGACTTCGCAGCTTCGATTAGGTCTTCTTTACCATAGCTGGTGACAAGAACAACTGCTTTGGGATGTATGCGTTTCAAGACCATCCCGAAGTATCGAAGCCGAATTCTCCTATAACCTAGTAATCTGAGTGTTATTCTTTCTACATCCAAGTCTACATTGAATCTTCGATGTATTTCCTTCTTTATCTTCAATAGAACTGCTCGTTCTTCCCTGTTCGGAGAAACCTGCGCTAAATGCAATTTCTCAGTGATATATAGAATAGCCTCCATAAGGTCAAAGTCGTACAGGTTGTTGGTTTTTGCAGGCTTGAGATGTCTTAGATCGAAATCGTGCTCAATAGCTGTACCAGAATATACGACGTGTTAAAACAAATCACGCACCTGAAA
>JBHLND010000377.1:0-2945 GCA_048937485.1 Promethearchaeota archaeon | reverse complement strand
ATAGAAGCCTCCGCAGAACATCGCGGCTGGGTTCCTTGTGTCCATAATCAAGGAATAGAAACCCCACCAGGCTCCAAGCGTTCGAAAGGACTTCGCTTTTTCACTAATTAAATATTGTCAAGTGAACATAGCAAATAGGACGCTAGGAATATGCTTAAGAAAGTCGGTGTGAGAGTCCGAGAGTACATAACTGGAGAAACCCTTGATGGTGAATTGCTCCCTTTGCGGAAAAGAAGACCTTTGCTTCACCTGCCCCTATTGTAACGGAGTTTACTGCTCCGAACATCGGCTTCCTGAAGGTCATGGGTGTCCTGGAATGCAAAGGGCACGGGATGAAGCAAGAAGAAGGGTTGTAGACACCTTCAGTGGCCATTATGAGGATGAGGAGTACGATAAAGACGTCATCATCCGAGAGGGACGAAAGCCGCGAAAACCAAGAAAATACACGTTCTCCAAGGGAGAGCTGAGGGATCTAGGAATAGCAATACTTCTGGTCTTGCTGGTAGGAATTTCCTTGATAGGAGGACCTCCTATAGGGATTCTTAATGCCATTACTGCTGTACCCGGGTATATTCTCTTAGGCTACTGGTGGTATATAACGGGAATGCTGGTCATCTTTGTAACTGCGTTCATTGTTCATGAACTAGCCCACAAATTTGTTGCACAGCACTATGGGATGTACTCGGAATTCAGAATGATTCCACAGGGGTACTACTTGTCATTCATTGCAATCCTCTTTGCGGTGCCAATCTTCGGAACTGGCGTCGTTGATACCCGTGGTGCGAGAAGCTTGGAGGAAGGCGCAAAGTCAACACTTGCCGGACCGTTGTCAAACCTAATCCTTTCGGCCACTGTTCTAGCTCTGTCAGAAGTCATAATCTTGGTTGAGGGAGGTTTAGTCGTTCCAGCGGCAATTCTCTTCCAGTATGGGATAATTCTGAACGCAATGCTTGGTCTATTCAACATGATTCCATTGTTTCCATTTGATGGGTATACAATTCAAAGGTGGAGTAGACCCGTTTGGTTAGTCGTCACGATCTCATTGCTGGCACTTATCATAATTGGATACTTTGTTATTCATCTATTCTTCATCTAGTGAGCCTGATTATGTTCCCCTTGTAACACCCAGATTCAAAGCGCAATCTCCAGAGTAGATAATTGAACTACCTAGCGGAGCTCGTGGAATGCTAACTCACAGGAGTATAGAACCAGAAATCGTAGAATTATCAGTTTCCTCATGGTTCTACAGGAATAGAACTATTGCGGGTTTTGACAATCCAGCCCGTTCTCTGTACGTTTCGATTAGAGAATTGCTTGAAAACAGCCTGGATGCAAGCGAAGCTGCAGGAGTGCTGCCAGAAATCAAGGTCAGTTTGATGAAAGTTACAGACGAGAACGAACCGCAAGATATTCTGACTTCAGGCCCGCAACTCTTTCATCTCATTATTGAAGACAACGGACTTGGAATTGAGAGGAAGAGCATCCCAAAACTGATAGGGAAGATGCTCACAGGGACAAAATTCACGCACAAACAGAGTCGGGGTACTTTCGGCCTTGGAGGCAGCCTTGCTCTGCTTTACGGGCAAGTAACCACCCAGAAACCCATTGAGATCATAACAGGTAGACCAGGGGAGAATGTTAGTCACCGAGTTGTGCTCCGGTTGGACATTGAGAATAACTGTCCTGTAATCCTAGAAGAGGAAACATTGTCCAAGACACCATCAGACCATGGCACTTCTGTGAGGTATTTCCTAATGGGAGATTGGCTTCGAAGTAAGAAGAAAGTAATTGACTACTTCACTCAAACAAGCATAATAGTTCCCTACGCCTCTATGAGATTTACGACTCCAGATCAGGAAACATTCAGTTACTCAAGAGTAAT
Source organism: Promethearchaeota archaeon (assembly GCA_048937485.1). Lineage (GTDB taxonomy): Archaea > Asgardarchaeota > Thorarchaeia > Thorarchaeales > Thorarchaeaceae > SMTZ1-83. The sequence goes on along the minus strand of JBHLND010000377.1, from coordinate 1,063 downwards.
TGATATTTTGCCGAAGCAGCCCAGAGAGATGAAACCGCATCCTCGAGGCATAGATGTTGAGCAACTCAAGAACTTGATTAAGAACACGCGAGTAAAGAACCTAAAAGCCTTCATGAAACGGTCATTTCAGCGCGTCGGAGAAAGTATCGCTGTATCTTTTCTATCCGAAGCAGGTTTCGACCCACTAGCAAATCCAAAGAATCTTGATGACCAAGAACTTGTTTCACTTGGTAATTCATTCTCGTTCTATGATAAATTCCTTGCACCCTCTTCTGAATCTCTCTCTCCTGCGGGCGAGGCAGTTCTGAGGGCGGGAATTACAAGGTTGGAACCGGAGCTTATTGTCGTCAGACAGAGAAAGCCCAATGTACACGAAGGACATCCTTTCATTGTGGAGGTTGGTGTTGCGTATGGCGGCGAGGATTCGAATGGACAAAAGCTGTTCCGATTCGCGAACAAGATACCTCTACTATATGACGAGGGGTCTGATGTATCAACCAAGGTAATTCGAGAACTCAATCTGAAGAACTATGGACTCGCAAACGAAGACCCTCTCTCCTTCTTTGTTCATATTTGCTCAACAAAGATACCATACAAGACAGTGGGGAAGGAATACATCGGAAATGTCGATTCCATACGAAGGGAAGTCGAACTCGGGCTCAAGGATTGTCTTCGCAAACTTGGCGAGTCTGTTAGGAGAAAGCAAAGAGCCCAGAGAAGCAAGAAACGGGAGAATCGACTTAGAGACTACTACAATTTCATAGCGGAAACACTTAGCGACAATCTGGACGTAGAAGTCACTACTGCAAACCTGCTTGGAAAAGGGGACGAATAGAATGGAAACAGAATCAGCTTTCATCAACACAGTTGAGGTTCTGAGTTTAATAGATAATGCCCTAGAAACCATCGCCGATACAATCAATGACGGCATGTTTCCGGAGATTGGATTCTTTGGCTCATCAAAGAGAAACGTAGACTTTGCTAAGGGCTACGGATATACACCGGTCGATAAGGTTCCGTCATTTATCGATGGAAGAAAAGTGGAGAGTGCGAAAACAATATA
>JBHLND010000053.1:0-11936 GCA_048937485.1 Promethearchaeota archaeon | reverse complement strand
GGGAGGGCACATCAACAGGACAAATCTCCGAGCAATTCCCGCACGAAGTGCATTTGCTCATCTCAACATAACGAGGCGCCTGATGTATTGTGGCTTCGAAATTTCCAACAAATCCATCCACTTTTTCGACTTCAGCCATTGTAATGAGCTCAATGTTGGGATGTGCCCCGACGTCTGCCATTCGAGGAGTTAGAATACAACTGGAGCAATCTAAGGTTGGAAATGTCTTGTCCCACATAGCCATGTGCCCTCCAATTGTGGGGTCTTTTTCCACAAGATAGACCCTGTATCCTGCATTAGCCAAGTCCAATGCTGCCGATATTCCGGCAATCCCTGCGCCTACAACGAGAGAGGACTTTGCAATACTAACTTCAGTTTCCTCCAATGGTTCCAATAGCTTCGCTCTGGCGATAGACATCTTCACCAGGTCAATTGCCTTCTCTGTGGCAGCTTCGGGGTCTTCAGCATGAATCCAGCTAACATGTTCGCGGATATTCGCAATATCCAATAGAAAGGCATTCAATCCTGCCTCACGCGTTGTCTGCCTAAAGGTCAATTCATGCATTCGGGGACTGCATGAGGCAATTACAATTCTATCCAAGCGGTGTTTCTTGATCTTATCTTTCAGCAATTGCTGACCAGGTTTTGAACAGAGGTATTTGTAGTCCTCTACATGCTCAACATTCGGAAGATTCCCTATTGCCTCCATGATATTCCCAATGTCAACAACACCCGCTATGTTATTGCCGCAGTGGCACAGGAAAACTCCGACGCGTGTTTTGGCCATATTGATGTCCTCGGCACCCTTAAAGTCTCAGTGAAGATTCAGAATCACAGAAACCTTCAGGAACGATTCTGCTTCTTCCGAGCAGGTTCGGCCGGACACCAAACCCAATAAAGCATTTCGGATACAAACAGTGATTCCATCCAAAAATAATAACACAAACCAGAAGGATTCTGTCTTGTGACAGATTTCACTATTGTAGGTCCAATTGCTTCCGTTTTTGCCTTTGGCGATGTCATTCTTCATCTCTACTTGGATTTTGGGAAAGCAGCAGCTAGGAGTGAAGTGCGATTTCAGGAGCCAAGGTTCCCTCCTCCATCAGGTGCCTTAGCATTGGCTGCTTATGCAACGCTACTTGCTTTTGCACTTGTGCTCCTTATTCCTGCAGCATGGGTATTGAATCTTGGAGATGAGCTGTTCTACATGATGGGCCCTATACCCTTACCCTCGGCTCCAATCTGGATGGCTGGCATTCTTGTTCTAGTCTCTGGTATCCTACTCCATGGCTGGTCTAGGTTCGTCCGCCAGGAAATGGCTACGTCGTGGGCGATGAGCAAAATGCACAAGCTAATCACAAGTGGACCCTATTCGAGAGTTCGCCATCCTTCCTACTTGTCCTACTTTCTATGCTTCATAGGACTTCTAATGGTGCTTCCCACACTGATCTCCCTGACTCTTCTTCTGGGATTCCCTGGATACTATAGCATTGCTCTGGCCGAGGAACGTCACCTAAAGGACCATTTTGGTGATGAGTATGTGGAATATATGGGCCGAACTGGCAGGTTTCTACCTGCTTGGCCCTAGCACTGCCTATTAATTCTTGGAGGCGGTTGCATCATTGATTTCAGCTTGCCTGTTCTTCTCACCTACGTCCACAATAGGGGCCTTTGGCTTCACACGATGCGCCGCTAGAATAATGTCCGACTCTGGAAGGCCCATTGCCAAAGCTAGCAGTTCCGTATAGTAATAGACTGGTAGGTCATAGTCAGTTCCAAATGATCTGTTCACAACTCTTTGTCCAGCCTCGAATGATATGAAGCACGTTGGACAGAACACTACTGCAGCATCCGGTTCCACCATCATCATGCTTTCCATCTTATCACGCAAGACTGCAAAGGACACTTCTCGATTTATCCCCCGGATTCCCGCTCCACAACACATGCTCTTGTCCATGTATTCAAGAGCTTCGCCTCCAAGTACATTTACGAGCCCGTCCAGCTTTACAGGTGCTTCCGCGCTATCGACTTTAAGAATATCTTCCGGACGAAGGAGATGGCATCCGGGATGCGTGACGACTCTGAGGTTTATGGGATTGACAACCCGCTTACTGATCTCTTCCAGATTGATATCATCAAAGAAGAACTGGTGAATGTGTCTAACTTTAATGTCCCCTTTGTACTCATATCCAACTTTCGCCAGAATCTGATTGATTTCTTTTTTGAGTTCCGCATCAGAATCTAGCTTATGCTTTGCCATTGAAAGTGATTCAAAGCAACCTGCGCACGCTGCAAGAATGTCAAGTCCCTTTTTCTCCGCAATTGCTAAGTTTCTAGCACCCATTGCTAGCCAAGTTTTGTCTGAGAACGAGCGCACACTATTAGGTTCTGGACAACATGTGAATGGGAGGTCCACCAGCTCAGCATCAAACATCGGAAGCACGATCCTGATCGATTTTTCCACAAAAGGAAGTCTTTCGGACATTGTGCAGCCCGGAAAGAATGCGTATCTCACTCAGGTTCAACCTCCGCTTCTCTATATCTTGCCAACCTCTCGATTGCTCCAGTGAGTTCGAATATCTTCTGGACTTCTTCCACATCAGGTTCAGGCAAATCGGGAAGGCCAAGTTCGTCTCGCTTTCGTTTGCTGCTTGATGAGGCCTGTGAAACCTTTCCAGTATATCTGATGACATCCATCATCTCAACGATACTTGCCGGAACCTTTCCATCATGGGCTGAGAGGTTCTTGATATCCATAAGTATCTCAGACAGCGCGACTCCCATTGGGCATCTCTGCTCACACATCAAGCAATAGGCACAGGACCACTCTCTCCCTGTAACTTCCACCTTTCCTGTTCGAATCACTTCATCTACAGCAAGTCTAGGATTAAACTCGGGAGCAACTCGAAAGACGGGGCATGATGCCGCACATATTCCACATTGGAAACACGGCAGAGCTGATTTTTGAATCTCCCTTATTCTCCTTGCATCTTTTGACTCTTCCATGATTGCTACCCCTTCTTGCTCTTCTTGGTCGTTTTCTTCTTTGTCTTAGGTGTCTTTGCAGGCCTCTTTGTGGTCTTCTTCTCAGTGGGTTTCTTGTCAGAATCCTTCTTCGTCGTGGGCTTCTTGGCGGTCTTCTCCCTCGGCTTGGATGTCTTCTTGAACTCCTCGACTACTTGACTCATCTCTGTCATAATGGTCTGCCACTTCTTTCCTTCTCCAGCGGAAACCCATTCCACTCTGAATCTATCATCTGCAATATTGTTCCTCTTCATCCATCCACGAATTCTTGGTTCGCGTTTTTCCATCCAATGATTTCCAGTTTGGAAATGACAGTCAGCTGGAAGGTGACATCCTGAGTAGAGCACTGCTCCTGCACCCAAATCAAAGGCCTTCTGTGCAAACTTGACATGATATCGACCCGAACACATCGCCCTGACAACTCTGGCATTCGCAGGATACTGCATTCGCGAGACTCCTGCAAGATCTGAGCCTCTATATGAGCAGAAAGCACAAGCAAATGCGATTATCTTTCCTGTAGGGTTTTCTTGCAGCGCAGTTTCTATCTGAGCTTCGATTTGCTCATCAGTGAAGTTTGGCATATGGATGGCTCCTTGGGGACAGTCCCCGGCGCAAGTGCCACATGCCTGACATAGGGCGCTGATAACGGAATGTTTTCCAGCTCCGTCTACAACAATTGCGCCGTATGGGCATCTCTTAACGCAAGTGCCACATCGATTGCACTTATCCTGCAGTATTTTGGCACTTAGCGCCTCAAGCGGATATCTTCCTTTCTGTAAGATTATTCCCGCTCTTCCTGCAGCCGCGCTTGCTTGAATAACCGAGTCCCTGATGTCCTTTGGTGATTCGACACCGCCACAGATGAAGATACCCGCTGAACTTGTATCAACTGGGCGAAGTTTCGGATGTGATTCGATATAGAATGAATCGTGTGTGCATGAAATTGGCAGTGGGAAACCACCTGCTGCGCCCTCGGCACCCATTGAGAGTATCGCCATATCGAAATCTGTCATCACAAGCTTGTTGTGAGTTGTGTCCTCCACGCTCAGACGTAGATTCTTTGTATCTGGGTATTGCTGGATTTCTCCAACTCTGCCTCGAATGAATTTGACCCCTTCTTCTCTTGCTTTCAGGTATTGATCCTCAAAATACTTGCCGTGCATTCGGAGGTCTTGATAGTAAATCGTTACGTCTGTATCTGCATAATGCTCCTTTATCAGAAGAGCACACTTCACAGATTCAGCGCAACAAAAATTGGAGCATCCAGAACGCGTCCCAATGTTTCGTGAGCCTACGCACTGGACAATTGCTATGGATTTGGGTTTCGTTAGGTCTGATGGTTTTACAAGATGTCCCTCTGTCGGACCTGCTGCATTGATTAGTCGTTCAAACTCCAAGGTTGTTATCACATTTGGATATCTGCCCCATCCAAGTCTTGGTGTCTTCAACGGATTCGCTATCTTGAACCCTGTTGCCAAGATTATTACTCCTACTTCAAACTCGATAGTCTTTCCCTGATCCTCTGGGACTATCGCTTTTTGCTCGCATCGATCAATACACTTTCCACAGCGAATTAGATCCATTCCAAGACACGCCTCTGGATCAATGAAATACGATGAAGGGACTGCCTGCGGAAAGGGTATCTGGATTGCCTTTTGCCATGTCAGACTTTGGTCGGTTCTGCTAGGGACATCTACCGGGCAGACCTCAACGCAATCGCCGCAAGAAGTGCATGCATCAATGTCCACGTACCTGGGCCTCTGCCGCACACGCACACTGAAGTTACCAACATACCCGGAAACTTCGTCAACCTCAGCCATTGTAATGAGTTTGATATTGGGATGTTTAGCTACATCCACCATTTTAGGCCCAAGGATACAAATCGAGCAATCGTTCTGGGGAAAAACTTTGTCCAGAATAGCCATTATGCCGCCGATAGTTGGCTGCTTCTCTATGAGGTAGACTTTGAAGCCTGCTTCCGCAAGGTCCAGAGCAGATTGCATACCTGCAACTCCTGCCCCCACTACCATAGCAGCCTGAGTGACTGGCACATCAAGCTCAGGCTGCGCCTGTAGACTTCTTGCCTTGGCCACAGCCATAGCTACAAGTTCCTTGGCCTTCAGAGTGGCATCCTCGGGCTCATGCATATGCACCCAGGATACATGTTCTCGTATATTGGACATTATACAGAGGTATGGATTCAGACCCGCAGCCTTTACCGCCTTCCTGAATGTGTCTTCGTGCATGGTGGGGCTGCATGAGGCGACAACTACTCTATTCAAGCTGTGTTCTTTGATTGCCTCTTGAATCTCCTTTTGACCAGGATCAGCACAAGTATACTGATTCTGTTGTACAAAAACAACTCCTGGAAGTGTGCTTGAATACTCCGCGACTGCATCTATGTCGACAACTGCTCCGATGTTCTTCCCGCACCTACAGGGAAACACGCCAATGCGAATCTCATCTTCTCCGGTTTGGACTTCTACCTGGTCAGTTTGAATCTTGCCTTTGTCTAAAGGATCACTGGCAGTCATTTGGCCACACCCATGCGATTTTTTTGGGACACTCGTTTCGCTGTCTATCCAGCTCATCCGCCCTTTCAGTTTAATAAAGGTTGAGAACTCTAAGGGGAACGAACGCAAATTGAATTTCTTCGTAGCAAGCTGAGTAATTCAGTTTCTATTCTGTATGCTCTCAATCACCAGCTTGAAACCCGATAGACTCTGAGTTGTCATTCGAAGAGAGTCCCACCAAAACCGTAAAAAGGTTGAATCCAAGCTCGACCTTTCAGTACTTGGAGGCTCATTCAAATGGCCGGGAAAGTATGGACACAAATTACACAGAAGCTCAGCGATGAAGGCGCTTGTCATTTCTCCCTTCTTGACCCTGATCCTCTCTCGATGGAAGTCAGCGACGTAGTTGAGATTGCCAGACTTGCGGAGAAGGCTGGCTCCGATGCAATCATGATTGGAGGCAGCACCATCTTTGGCTCCATAGATGACTCTGTTCAGTCCATAACAGAGGCTGTTGAAATTCCCACTATCCTCTTTCCAGGAAACCTGACAGGAGTTTCTGAGAATGCGGATGCCATTTTCTTCATGAGCCTATTAAACAGTGACAATCCCTACTACATAATCGGCGCCCAGGCCATGGCTGCCGCTAGAGTCAAACTCTCTGGAATTGAGGCAATTCCAATGGCCTATCTACTCATCGAACCCGGAAAGACCGCAGCCTGGGTTGGTCGAGCCAGATGCTTCCCACGTGATAAGCCCAAAATAGTGCTAATGTATGCACTTGCAGCAGAGCTTCTTGGCTTCAAGCTTGTCTATTTGGAAGCAGGTAGTGGTGCAGAGGGCGGTGGAGTTCCACCAGAAATAATCTCCATGGTCTCTCAGTATTGTGACATACCAGTTATAGCTGGGGGGGGATTCAATGACAAGGAATCTGTTGTTCGTGGTGTAGAGGCAGGGGCTTCCATCATCGTTCAAGGTACCTACTTGGAAAAACACGTCCTAAAAGACAAAGGTGAAGGTCTGAAGGAGATAATTCAAGCCCTCAAGGCTGCAGGAGCTAAGAAGGTCTAATTAAAAAGGGTATATTCAAACTGGTCATGTTTAAATACTTGAGAAGTCCTTTTGACCGAAGTGCCCCTTAGGGAGGTATACCTGCAATGTCATCAAAGACAGAGATGCTCACTGAATTACTTGACGATTTGAGTCGTGCCTCCCAAAATAACGTGCAAGCCAGTGTTATAGTTTCAAGGTCTCAAGGCTTGCCAATTTGCACGCATTTTCCCCCGGACCAGGACAGCGCAGCTATCCCTGATGAAGATGTGATTGCAGGACGTGCGACGCAAATCGAAACTGCAACCATCAAGGTATTCAAGCAATTGAAACGAGGCGCATTTGTTCGGATGTTGATTGAAGGAGAGTCAGGATACATCATTATTTGCAATGCCGGAGATGACGCTCTTCTAGCTGTTCTGACCAACAAGCGTGCTAATATTGGCTACATGTTCTTCATGATGACTCGGGTTGCAAGACGTATAGAAAGCATCCTCTAGTTGCTTCCACTCCGTCACTCTTTTATGAAACTCATAAAGCACTACGAGGTAGCATCCTAGGTGATTACTATGTCAGAGGAGAAAACAACGAAGGCCAAGAAAGCAAAAAAGCCAGAAGAAGCCGAAGACGAATGGGAGAACTGGAGGCGAGCCGGAGTAGTAGCTAGGGACGCACTAGATATTGCTAGACCAATGGTCAAACCAGGAGCAAAACTCCTAGATATAGTAGAAGCTGTGGAGAAGCACATTCTTGAGAATGCTACGGGTATCTCATTTCCGTGCAACATTGCAGTCAACAACATTGCTGCACACTATACGTCCCCTCTTGATGATGAAACCGTAATTCAAGAAGGTGACCTGATTACAGTCGATTGCGGAGCTCATATTGAAGGTTGCATTTCAGACAGCGCCTTTACCGTCGCGTTGAATCAAGAACATGAAAAATTGGTAAAGGCCTCGGAGGATGCAACGAAAATTGCAGTTGAAATGATGCGACCTGGAGCGAAGCTCAACTCTATCGGTGCGCTTATCGAGGACACCATCAAAAGCGCTGGGTTTGAACCTATCAAGCAACTAACTGGACATCAGTTAAAGGAATATGAACTGCACGCCGAGAAGCAGGTACCTTGCGTGTCTGGCAAGTCTGAGGTTCTTGTTGAAGAGAATGAAGCATATGCCATAGAAACCTTTGCTAGCACAGGATCGGGCAACGTATCTGACCTCCCGGATCCGCTCATATTTCAAATGCTACCGATTCGAGTGCCTATCAGATTCAAGGGCACCAGACAATTTCTCTCTATTGCTAGACGTGATTACAAGGAGTTTCCTTTTGCAAAGCGGTGGATGGCAAAGCAGCTGAGAAGGGCAGACCTTGAACTCGCCATAAGGGAGCTTCAGAAGAATGGAGCTCTGGTCGCACATCATATACTGGCTGAGGAAGAAGGTGAGTTTGTATCGCAAGCTGAGCACACAGTCATTGTCACTACTGATGGAGCTGAGCGAACAACCTAGCCCAAATCCCTTATTGATGCAGCTCTTAATGGAAATTTGAGGAGTCCATACAATTAAAAGATGATTTTCCTTTTCTATTAGACGTGGTCCCGGGAGACTGTCTTCTAATTCACTGATACCGTCCTCGATAGCTGGCAGTATCTGCCGGTCAGACCTTGGAGGAGGAGCCTACGTGGAACCAGTGCGTGGTGATGCGCCCGAACGTGCAAGTCTTCACAAGACAGAGGCAGATGTTCTGACGTGCCCCGAATGTGGAGCTTCAGCAGTTGTTGAAGACTTGGCCAGGGGAGAGAGAGTCTGTGGTGGATGCGGCCTTGTGCTATCTGACCATAGGATTGATACTGGTGCAGAGTGGAGGGCTTTTAGTTCCGAGGAGTCAGATGCTCGAAGCCGAGTAGGTGCTCCGTTACGTTATACAGTACATGACAAGGGTCTCTCAACTGTAATTGACTGGAGGGACCGAGATGTCAGTGGAAGAAAGCTTAGCCCGACACGAAGATCTGAGATATACAGACTGCGCAAGTGGCAGATAAGAAGCCGTGTTCATAGTTCAATGGATCGAAATCTAGCTCAAGCCCTTTCCGAACTAGAACGCCTGGCATCGCAACTAGGAATTCCTCAACCTATTCGCGAGTTGGCAGCTCTTCTCTATCGGAAGTCAATCATCAAGAAATTGGTCCGAGGCCGCTCTATTGAGGCAATGGTGGCAGCAACTTTGTACGCCGCCTGCAGAATCAGGCAAAAACCAAGACCCCTAGACGAAGTAGCAGACGCCTCTAGAATTGACAAAAAGAAACTCGGACAATGCTACCGACTTCTTCTTCGAAGTTTGAATGTCAAAATTCCCTTAAGCAATCCAATTGATTACATCTCAAGATTTGCATCCCAGTTGGATCTTTCTAGTCCAGTTCAGTTAAGAACGGTGGAAATCCTTCAGAGAAGCAGGGACATGGGGCTCACCATTGGCCGAGACCCTTTGGGCCTAGCAGCGGCAGCAATTTATGTCGCATCAATAATGATGGATGAACGGCGTACACAACGGGAAATTGCTGAGGTTGCACGAGTTACAGAAGTAACTGTAAGAAATCGCTACAAGGAAATTGTCCGCAAGCTTGGCATTGACACGATGTCGCTTGCCTAGCATCACCTAAACCGTCAGATTTCATTATCTTCTCAGAGCAGGAAAATGCTCTTTGATCGGAGACCTACCTTCGCGTCTGCACAAATGACCAGTCAATCTGCACCATTTCTTCAGGGAAGCCCAGCTTCGCCAGCACTTCCGTGATAGTGCCTCTATGGTCTCCTTGAAGCTCAACATGACCGTGTTTGGCTGCTCCACCGCAGGCAAGCTTGCCTTTCAGCTTAGTAGCTAGGTCTCCAAGATCAATATTCTTGTCAAAACCCTCAACAACGGTCGTGAGCCGACCCCACTTTCTACGTTCAACAGTCACAGTAATACGGGCTTCTTCCTGAGCTATGGTTTCACAAACGCATAGGTCAGTTGGAAGGCCGCAGTTTGGGCATATTCCACCTTCATCGCTCACGAAGTAATTTACTCCTAATAATTGGTTTCAGCTTAATGCTCGCAACACTTGTGCCATTACGTTATATAAGTTCTATGAAGGCGAATCTATAATCCTCAGGAGCAAGACTATAGAAGGCATGGAAGCTTCTCATTTCTTGAGATGCCAGGAAACGTTCTAATTGTCGATGCGTTAAGCGCGGGATCTGGACGTCGTACGAGTTCACGTGATTCCATTGGTTGTGGCCCAAGAACAATTGCTGGCGTGTTGGAACGACATAGCATTCATTGTAGAATCTCTCGGATTGAGGATTTGCTTCAAGCTCCCAAGATGCTAAGAAAGTTTGATCATCTAGCATTAAGTGCGATGACAATGGACCTGCCAGCATCGATTCAGCTTCTCAAGAAATGGAGGCATGAGCAGCCTCGTGGAAGAGTCGTGGTCGGAGGTCCATTATCGTCAGATCCAAAGGGCGTACTATCCCTACTGAAGCCGGATGTATTAGTTGTGGGTGAAGGCGAATCCACGCTTGATGAACTCCTGATGATCAATTTTCTCGACGATAATCCCTCGCTCTCAGAAGTTGTGGGAGTGGCATATCTTAGGGGTAATGCTGTCCAAATCAATGAGCATCGTCCATTCATCTCCGAATCAACTTGGTCCAAAAAGTTCACCCCATCAAGTACTCGAATTGTTGACTACAGCGACTACCAAGCAGCTCGCGTATACGTTGAAGTTCTTCGTGGATGTTCCAATTTCGGTCGACCCACACTTCCATTACCTAATGGCAGAGAATGCACAGACTGTGATAATTGCCGGTCCGATGATATGAAATTACGTATGGATTGCCCAGAAGACATACCGCCTGGCTGCGGATTCTGCAGTGTTCCTAACACTTGGGGGCCTCCTAGAAGCCGGAGCACAGAATCCATAGTGAAGGAGATTCGGCAGCTTGTTGATTTGGGCGTTCACAGAATTGTACTCGAAGCACCTGATTTCCTTGACTATTCCAGAGGTATTAGAATAACGGACCCGTGTGGTCCAGCGGCAAACCTAGAAGCCATCGGAGCTTTGCTGGATAGCCTGAACGAAATTCAGGAGATTCGTAAAGGTTCTGTTCATCTAACCATTGAGAACATGAAAGCATGTCTCTTCACAGAAGAAGTTGCAGCCATTCTCTCTGGGTCCTTGTCTTCAATCTCTCCCAATATTGGGCTTGAAACAGGATCAGATGAACACATGGTCCAAATAGGTAAGTGTGGGAACGCGGCTAATGTGCTCCGGGCAGTTCGAGTGGCAAAGAAACATGGAATGACTCCCTTCATCTACTTCATCTACGGACTACCGGGAGAAACTCCTGAATCAATTCAAGCTTCTGTTCGCCTGATGCAGGAAGTCAGTGAGGCTGGAGCAGAACGAATAATCCTGTATGGCTTCAGACCGCTTCCAGGGTCTGCTTTTGAGGAATTCCCTGAACCGCGTTCTAACGACCCTATTAGTGAGCCGCTACGAATAGAGGCAGCTCGTATCAACCGAAGCAAGAAGAGTCGCTATGTTGGCTTGCTTGTTAAAGGTGTGGCCGCAGAGCCATCTTGGAGCCGCCATGGCTATACCATGGTTTACCCGCTTGCTGAAGGACCTCTAATGACAATCAAAGGTGGCTACAGCGCAGGCACAATCCTGAATCTTAGAGTCACTAAGGTTCTTAGTGCTGGACTACTAGAAGCAGAAGTTGCGGAGTCATTGGAATCTTGATTTGGCACCACAAGAAAACCTTCATAAGCTCATTCCCCGCGTTCTGCCCTAGCCGGTCCGAAAGAAATACTATCGGGCCCATGTGGTGATTACATGGTTTATGTTTGTCACAGCTGCAACAAGGAAGTCACTCCAGAGGGCCTCAAGACACTTCCAGGTGTGAAGTGTCCATACTGTGGTGGTAGAATCCTCTATAAGATTCGTCCACCAGTTGTGAAACGCGTCAAAGGCGTTTAGCCATTTTCGAAATCTCTCTTTCACGGCGTTGGCCTATAAAGCTGAAAGATTGTTGCAGCCATTGAAGCGAAGAACAGCAGAACAAGGAATATCGCCAGAATTCTCTTCTTCCATATATGTTTCATGCTTCCTACTCTCCTGTCAAGATTCGCCCGAAACCGGCTAGTCCATCAATCCCCCGAATCTCATTATCAAACAAGGGAACTTCTGTGAGGCTAATATCCTCATATAGCTCCCGAATATCAGCAAGATTTCTCTGCTGCATCTCTCTTCGCGAACTACAGAACTCGCAATCAGGATTCTCAGGTATCAGCTGATTAATG
>JBHLND010000376.1:0-2956 GCA_048937485.1 Promethearchaeota archaeon | reverse complement strand
TGTTGCGCCTCAGCATCTCCATCACGCCCAGGGCGATGGCCGACTTTCCGCTGCGCGCTTCTGTGGCTGTTATGTAAGCCCACTCTGCGTCGTATGCGGTGATTATTGTTCTATTCATATGCATACTGAAAGCTTCAGCGAAGGTATCTTCAATAGGTACGCCATTTATCTCCATCCGGACTCTCTCCTCGCTTGCAAAATTCTCAGAAAGAACGGCCTTTTCTTTCTTCCGAGTGACTCAAAGGGCTTATCAGACAGTTTGGCATCAAAAGACCCTCGGGTTCTGATGAATCATGACGATACAGCTGACGTTGAAACAGGAACCTGACATCCCAATTGAAGCGGATTGCATCACGCCGACCAATTTTGCAGGAAAGACGGCGGCACAAATCGGCAAGTTGGAAGTTGTCCAGGGTAATAGGTCTCTTCCACTTGATGGCTTCTTTAAGATTGAGGGGAGCACAAGTGAGAATGCCGAGGAAGTTGAGATTGTCGTAGAGGGCGACCTTCGCAAAGTGAAGATGATTGGCAAAGGAATGAATGGCGGCCGTATCAACGTCAAGGGCGACGTTGGTATGTACCTGGGTGCAGAGATGATTGCAGGCAGAATCACTGTTAGTGGATCTGTTGACGCATGGGCCGCCGCAGAGATGGAGGGCGGAAATATCCAAATCGAAGGAGATGCAGGAGACTATCTCTGCGCAGGATACCGTGGGACTCCTGAAGGCATGAAGGGTGGTCGTGTCTACGTAGCTGGTAACGTTGGACGCGAAATGGCCTCACATATGCGCAAGGGGTTCATTGCAGTAAAAGGCAATGTTGGCGAGATGGCTGCAACGCGGATGAAGGGTGGCACAATAATGGTTGCAGGTGACATAGGCGATAGGCTAGCTGTTGAAGCGACAAAGGGAATGATTTTCGCCCTAGGTCGAATTAGCTCATTGCCGCCCACCTACAAGTTCAGTGGCGCATCCGAAAGAGAGTTTACTGGTTACTATCTGCGTTACCTCAAGGATCGACGGAAAGACTTTGTACCAGACAAACTAGATTCGTCAGAGAAATGGGTCAAGTTCATTGGGGATTTCGCCGAGGGCGATCCCAAGGAGGAGATATATGCTAGACTTCCTCTGAACGAGCATTTAGTGAGTTGAGAGACATGGTTGAGAAAATGAATGAGAAGGCATTAGGTGTACTGACGAAGCTCATGGACAACGCCAAGGATCTTGGCTGCTCAGTTTCCAAGCAAGGAAACGGAACTACAATCATTGATGCAGGCATTAATGTTCCAGGATCGACTGAAGCGGGCCGCCTGATTGGCGAGATTTGCCTTGGTGGATTGGGCTCAGTAAAGATGACCGAGATGACGATAGGTGATGTCACACTTCCTGCCGTTGATGTGGAAACGAATGAAGTGTTGACAGCTTGTTTGCTCTCGCAATATGCTGGATGGGTCATTAATCATGAGGGCTATTTCGCAATGGGTTCGGGCCCAGCCAGAGCGCTTTCGGTAGTAGAGAAGCTCTACAAGGAGTTCAACTACAAGGATAATTCTGATGTGGGGGTTCTTATTCTTGAAACACGTGAATTTCCACCAGAAAACATCACGGAATATCTTGCAGAGAAATGTGGAATCAAGACATCTGGCCTCTACATCATTTGTGCACCCACAGCATGCGAAGTTGGGTCAGTTCAAATATCTGCTAGGGTCGTGGAGGTAGGAGCTCACAAGCTGCACGAGATCAAATTTGATCCATCCAAGATTACTTGTGGAAAAGGGAAGGCCCCAGTAGCACCTGTGTTGGAGAAAGACACAAAGGCTATGGGCTTGACCAATGACTGTATATTGTACGCAGGCAATACGTACTATGAGATAGACCCAGCAGATGATGATGATTTGGAGGAAGTAGCAAACCAAGTTCCCTCCTCGAACTCAGAGCAGTATGGACAACCTTTCTACAAGCTCTTCAAGAGCGTTGAGTTTGACTTTTACAAGGTGGACCCTCTCCTGTTCAGTCCGGCTGAGGTTACAATCAAGGACAATAAAACGGGCAAAGAGTATCATGCAGGGGCACTAGATGCAGAAGTGTTCCTAAGGTCTCTTGGTAAGGAATAGTCTGAACTCCAAAGAAATAATAGAATAGTGGAGGGCTATGCCCTCCTTAAGTAGATAGACAAAAGGCTACCAAGGTAGCCATCCATCTTTTGGCTTGTCAGCTAGTTTGGTCTTACTAGTGATTTTGCCGTTTGATTCATGAGGCGTTCTGAGAACAGAATCGCCATATTTCTCAATCTCTCGAGCTTCATCAGCAAGGATAGCAGCTGATCTAAGAATCTCATGTGCAGCAGCAACCATTGGTACATACTTCTCTGGTTCTTGAACTTTGAAGCATCCTTCTGTAGTCACCTCTGCTACCACTTCAGCCATTTTCAGAGCCGCATATGCCTTTGCATTGGCGTATGGATTTGTGAATCCTGCAGCTTCAAGAGCGTGTTTGGTTTTGAGCGTAAGAGCTGGTAGCTCCAAGTCTTCCTTTGCCTTCACCGAATCGATCAATCTCTCTATTTCCTTCTGCAAGTATCGCATGACTCCAGTACACGATAGGAGCTTGATGAGATCAGCGTTGAAGATTGTCATCTCTGTCGGATCAAGAAACTCCTTTCGTGCTCCAATCATTGGGTCCATTGGAAGCAGAATGAAACCGGCTCCTTCTGGAGGTGCAGGCACCTTCTCGCCTTCCTCATTCTTCTTGTAGAAGGCTTTCTTAGAAGGTTCATCAGCAATGACAAGCACTTTGATGCCTTTCTCAAGCAGATGGTCCCTTGCTTTGGTGGGACCCGGGAGTGCAGCATTCGGGCTGATTGCAATGACAAAATCAGGTTCAAACTCACCCATTTTTTGGGCTGCATCAATGCAGTCTTCTTCATCCAGCTTGGCGCCCGTCGTTACTGCTCTCAC
>JBHLND010000375.1:0-2990 GCA_048937485.1 Promethearchaeota archaeon | reverse complement strand
CATATTCTGAGATGCCATGAACCCCGCAACAAAGACTACTGCAAGTCCCAAAGACCAAAAGAAGAGATAGTCACGACCATATTCCTCAAGTCGGTCTTCTAATGAACCGGAAAG
Organism: Promethearchaeota archaeon; assembly: GCA_048937485.1. GTDB lineage: Archaea > Asgardarchaeota > Thorarchaeia > Thorarchaeales > Thorarchaeaceae > SMTZ1-83. The sequence goes on along the minus strand of JBHLND010000375.1, from coordinate 2,876 downwards.
GGGCTTCTTTACTGCGTTCTCAATTCCTTTTCGCCAAGTGAATAGAATCACAACGATAGGACCAAATGCACCAATGAAGAGTAGCAGAAATGGGATGTTTCTTCCAGCAATTCGTAGAACGTAATCGAGATCCGTCTGGTATGCAAGCCGTTGGCTGGAAAGAGCCAGGCGAACAAAGTCCCAGCCGCTGTGAGATGTTGCGTTTATTGTCATGCCTTGAAGGACTCCATCACTGAGTTCCCAGGCAATGAATAGACCGAAGATTCCAAGCTCAACATCATTGATGATAGTTGCTAGGCTTATTTCTCCCCACCACTCTTTCTTCAGAAACATCCCGCGGGGGTTCAACAGCTCATCGAATTCATCCCAGTACCCAGTTGGCAGGAAAAAGGGAAGACTGGAGTTCCGGAGAACCCAGTTCTGACCAATTTGTTGTTCAACTGGAACCACACCCTGGAGGTTTGCAATATTCTCTACAATCTCCGTAGAATTCAGACTGGAGGGAGTTTCAGCAGCACGAATCCAGAAATATGAGTTTGATGTGACTCCATAATCACTGAGGAGATCTGCCACGTAAGTATCTCCAGCATGAAGTTCCGTTTCAACATAATATTGAACCTGATCATGCTGACGGATAAGCCATCCCTCATTTTCTGGGATTTCTGGGAAATTGACTAACATGACAGAACAGGCAATTGAAATTGCTGCAAGGACAAGAGTGAATGCAATCCTGTACCCTTTTTTCAATCCAAATCCCCGACATACGTACATTCGTTTCTGGACTTATCATACTTTCCAAATCCTATGGACGGTTCGCAGGATAATCAGTCAATTTAAGGTGGAGAATGCAATCCAACTCTTGATGTTTGACTCCAAGGTATTTGACATTGGCAGACCTCTCATAATGGCACATAGAGGCGAGTTAAGAAGAGCCCCAGAAAACACAATTCCCTCAATGAAGGTTGCAGTAGAGGCAGGCGCAGATGTCCTGGAAACCGATGTCCAAATGACCTTAGATGGTGAGCTAGTGCTATTCCATGACGATGACTTGTCGCGCGTGGCTGGTAGAAACGAGAGGATTGGGGACCTAACTCTTGATGATCTTCGACAGATAGATTTTGGTCACTACTTCACCACTGATGAAGGAGGTAGCTATCCATTTCGAGGAAAAGGGCATAGTGTTGTGACGGTACGAGAAGCACTGCAAGAGCTTCCAGATATGCGATTCAACCTGGACATTAAAGATCTCAATCCAGAATCACCAAGAATGATGGCATCTATTCTAAAGGAACTGAACCGCCAAGACTCTGTTATTATAGCGTCGTTTCATCCAATACAGATAGATCGATTCAGGCAGCTAATGCCAGCTGTGCCTACCAATGCACATCCAGGAGAAGTGAGGAAATTCGTTACGGGTTTGAAACTAAGATTAATGCCGTTGTTTGTGAGAAGTGCCGCGTATCGATCATTCGCGGTTCCAATTGAATTGGGAGGCGTCACGGTCGTCACCCCAAGGTTTGTACGGGCTGCTCAGAATAGAAACATCGCAGTGCATGTATGGACTATTAATGACAGACCCACAATGGAATGGCTGATTGACCTTGGAGTCGATGGTATATTCACTGACGAGCCTGCGCTCATGAGATCCCTTCTCAGTGAGAGGGGAATACTCTAGGAAAGCTCTTCGCCATACCCCTATTAAGACATGCAGAGATTAGGCGAAATAGCTTAATATGGAGCCAGAGAAAGGTCTCTTTTGGTGGTTCGGCCAAGCACCAGTGTGTGGCTTGAACCTGCTACGACCAATGTTGGAGACCGTATCAATGACATGTCCAGAATTCAATGAAGGCGAGAATAAGTGTGGTGTTGATGGGTTCAAATTCTACGAGGGAATGAACAAGCCATGTGAAACACCAGGAATTAACAAAGAAAAATGTCCCAGATTTGCCTATGGCTAACCGGACCTTTCTCAAAGCCTGGAGGAGTTCACTGGGCCCCCATTGAACTCTCAAACCCACTTTCTTTTCTTCTAATTAATGGAATCAGTAATTCTCCTCTCAGTAACTCGATTAAAGATGGATTGCTGAACAAGATAACAGATTCTCATTACAGCTTCTTCTCCATGAAAATAGAATGTGGCAGAAAGGGCTCTGGTGTTTCACATCCAGGATAACGCTCAATCTCCTTAAACCCCTCAGAACGATAAATCTGATGTGCGGCTTTCATATAGTCGCCAGTGTCAAGACGTATCGCAGAATATCCGAATTCTCTTGCCTTCTCAACCAATTTCCGAAGCATCTTTTTGCCAAATCCTTTCCCCCGATGTTTCTGACGAATATACATTCGCTTGATCTCGGCCACATCTGATTCCAATCTATGAAGCGCGCCCATCCCCTCGACTTTTCCCTCTATCTGTAGCAAGTATACGATTCCTTCAGGAGGTCTTAAGCTTCCATAGTGGTCCAGTAAACCTTTGGCATAGCCTTCAGCTGTTACATCAAGCAAAGAAGCCAAGTCCACATTGTGTATCTCGAGCATCATCTCCGCATCCCAAGAGATATACTCAACATTCAATGTGAAGAAGTCGCTCTTGTGTGTAGCTGGATCATAAGGCACAAAATCGACCACGGCAAAACCCAGATTGATTCCTACGGGCTTTGTGATAACTCTAGCGGATGGAAGAAGTTGAAGCTGGTCGATAGGACGAGAGCGATTGAGTCCCATCGGCCGCGTTGCAGAGAGGAGCTTCTGAGAGGGGCGTGAACTGGTTACTCAGTTCTCGGTAAGCATTTGCGCAACTACTTGGAAGAGCTCGTTGACACCTTCGCCCGTCTTGGCAGATACCTCAAGGCAAGGCGCGTTGTATCTAGACGCGA
>JBHLND010000374.1:0-2991 GCA_048937485.1 Promethearchaeota archaeon | reverse complement strand
ATTCACTTGGCAATTGCACCAGCCATTCAGATAGCTCTTTTCCGCTTCCATAGAAGCCGGAATCACTAAATTGCATCTGTTTTCTTAGCAAGATGTTTTCCAAATCACTAGCGCTTGCTGTGATCCACCCGGGCTCGGGAATCGCACCCCTTGCAGAGGATTCGAATCTATGCGAAACATACTCATCGCGAGCATGCCCTATAAGAGAAACTCGTGCACTCCAAATTCCACCCTTGGCAACAACGTAGGAGCTTAGAGTCCCGCTTGAGAGTGTGCCAAGATAGCTTATCATTCGTTCTGCGAGGCGTTCACTCTCCAATACCGAATTGATTCGCTCTGGGCGCATACTAATAATCAAACATAAACCATCATTGACATCAACAGATCTAACAAATGCACTCATATTACCAAGAAAGCGAGAACTTGTCGAATCCAGGTTCAGGCCAACCAGATATCTCTGCCCGCCGGCCCCGCGGCATTGAAGAGTAGTAAGCTCATCATTCCTTACGTATGAGATGTCAGAGATACCAACAGTCCTCCATGAACTATTTCCTAGTGTCTTCTGTTCTTGGGTGCTTTGCAAATGAGGCAGCAAAATGATTGTAACAAGACTCGCTGAAGATACCATGAGGAGGGCAGTGGGATAGTAAAGGCAAGCTATCACCAATATCGCCAAGGAGAAAAGCTCTCTTGTCTGGGATTGCTTCACTTTTCGATCATCCCAAGCGAGCTCAGTTCCAGAAGTAATTGTCATTTGGCTACCTGACATTTCTTCGAGGGGATCAACTTCTGGTTCGGTACCGAGAATCAGACGTTTACCCAAGAGTACGACCTCCTCCGTTTTGCGCGGACCACTCTGATTGGCGGCTGAGCATTGCTAGGACAGACTTGATGCGAGCGGCATAAGCAGGATCACCTCCATCAAGAACGAGGGTTCTGTCAGCAATTAGAAGCAGTTCGGGCATGTTTCCATGTGAGGGGGATCCATGCGCTATTAGGGCAGGTGACTTTACCAATATCCTCCACGAATAACCGTGTCCCAGCTCCAGTGATTGCATGATCTTCTCCGAGCTAATTCCGGAAGGAATCTCCAACCCTGTTCGTTCAGCTAGTTCCAGCAATTGAATCAATGCCTCCTGCAAGTACCATCAATACTTCATCTCTGCCAGCCTTCGTCACAGGTAGATGCGGATATGCAGCTCTCATGGCGCTCTCAAGAATGGCTGCGTCGTTCACCACTTGGTCCTTCAACAAATCAATCCGCGAAACTCCATTCCAGAAACGCAGAGTCTTTCGTTTCACAATCATCCCGACTCTTGTGGGACTGCTTCCAAGTGGACGGCAAACGAAGAAGCTGAGCTCGGCTGATGGGCCGTCCAAATACCTCGCATAGACCGCTTGAAGGACCTTCCTGGCGGAATGGCTAAGGTCAATTCCAATTGGAACACTGCCCATGAGCCTAGCTGAAACAGCTTCTACTGTCCATCCACGAATTACACCCAGTGTTGAGCTTGATTCATCCCAAAATAACTGGGGAGTCTTAGCGGCGTTTCGATGGAGATAGACACCTAGGACGACAAATGTCAATCCCAATATCGACACTGCCAAGTCAAGCAGCATGCTTGTTGTCATGAGTATCCTTAGTATCCAAGCTCCGACGAGAGCCAAGATAACCATCCATTTCACATCAGTTCGTTCGAACCATTTCATGTGTTCTTCCCTCCATCATTTCGATGTATTGTTGAATGGCTCCACTTAGCTCCTCCACTCCTTCGAAAGGCCAGGCATCGGAGACAACATCCTCACCAAGGACATTGTGGTAGCGCAAGAATCGGTTGTCAATTAGGACGATGACACCCCAATCCTCTGGAGACCTTCTCAGTCTCCCAAGAAGCTGAGCTACTTGCCGAATTGAGGGAACAACAGCGCTGTAATAGTACCCAAAGCCCTCTCCAAACTTGCTATCATACCATTCTTGTAACGCCCTTTGATAGCTAGTAGGAGGACTGAAAGGAATTCCAACTCCTATTATCAGATCTATAAGGCTGGAACCACCTTTGACGAGATCGATTCCTTCAGCGAATTTGCCGCCGTATACGCAGAAAACTGCATGCGGACCTGCTTCAATGGTTTCTGCAACTGTTTCTATCCGGTCACCGTGGCCTTCCACCAGGGTTCCTCGGAATCCTGTGTCAATTCCATAGCTAAGCACTTCATGCATCATCTTGTAGCTGGGAAAGGCAATGAGCGCGCTCTTGTTAGCTGGAACTATTGCAAGTGCTGAATTGATTCGTGCTGCAATGGCCCTCCAAAGATCTGGATTTCGATTCTGATACTTGGTTGATAGATTCTTGTCAATCATTACAAGACGGGTGCCTCGCGGGTAAGGACTGGCAACGTCCTCTTGCGAGGCCGTACTCACTCCAAGGATTCTGGCATAATGCTCCAGAGGTCTAATTGTGCCGGACATGAGAAGTGCAGACCTTGCTCCTCTAAGAACTGGTGCTGTAAGCCCAGCAGAGTTTAAGGGACGTATCATCAGACTTGAGTCAGATAGCGTCAAGCCTTCATTCCATGACTTGCGGATGTTAAGTGTTACATGCCAGCCATCACTAGTTGCCGCCATTTGTGCGACGAAAAGAAACTCAATCAGACGATCAAGGGGGGTTTCAGAAGATGCTGCGCTTTCAGGATCACCAATCTCTGGTCGATTAATCTCTTGGAGGAGAGTTAGGTCCTCAACCTTGATAAATCTGGGAGCAACGCTCCACTTGGGAATAGTCTTCTCAGACATCTTTCCTATGCCGTCAAGATTCTCCATAACGGTCTCGTACAGGAAATCTATTGCCTCGCGAATCCATTCAATTCGTGTTTCACGAGCAATTTCATCGCGTCTTTCTCTTAACCACTTAAGGTCATCACCAGTCAGTTTGGCAGTTTCGGCATCAAGTACATGGGCAGACAGGTTATGCGCCTCGTCCACAAGCAGGT
>JBHLND010000052.1:0-12137 GCA_048937485.1 Promethearchaeota archaeon | reverse complement strand
GGACTTATCATCTTTGGCTACGCACTCATCATGTCTCCTGCCCTAGATGAACTCGACTGGAGACAACAATTGGTAGAGCTGTACCTCATTCAAGAAGGTGGACTTCTGATGTACCATCATCAATTCGAGCAGAATCTTGACATCGATCAGGTTTTGACTGCGGCTGGTATATCCGGTGTCCAGTCGCTATTCCAAGAAATCACAAGAAGCGACCAGGGCCTCAACGTTGTATCTGTTGGCGAGTACGACATTCTTTTCGCACATGGGTCCACCTTTACTACGGTTCTCATGGCACGAGAGGCATATCAGGTGCTTCTCCACAAGGTACAAGACTTCACAGAGAAATTCGACTTGGTCTTCGGCAACATCATCCAGAAATTCGAAGGAAGCTTGAAGGAGTTTAGCTCTGTGGAAGAAATTGTGCAATCAGTGTTCTAGGATTACCACTTCTGCAGTTCCTCATATCGATGACAAAAAATCCAGTATCCCTCTTCCACTTCTCTGTACTCTGGAACTTCATTGCTGCAAATCTCTTTTGCTTCTTGACATCTTGTGTGGAAAGGACAACCCGGCGGCGGATTGCTAAGGTCTGGGGGTTCTCCTGGGATACCTCGAATCCTTAGACCCTTCTCTCTAATCTTGCGAATGATTTGCATCGAAGGATTACTCATTATGAATGCTCTTGTGAAGGGGTGTCCTGGTGATATGAGCACTCGCTCAGCATCACCGAACTCCATTATTCTGCCCGAAGACATGACCGCTACCCGATCACTAGTTTCCGCTATGAGTCCTTGATCGTTACTGATGAGTAGCATTGAAAGATTCAATTCCTCTCGAACCACTTGGATGGCCTGAAGAATTCTATGTTGAACGCCAACATCAACGGCGGTTGTTGGCTCATCTGCTATCAGGAGAACTGGATTTGTGATGAGCGCCATCGCCATGAGCACTCGCTGATCTTCACCCATGCTAAACTGATCAGGTTTCATAGCTTGCCTAAGATCCGTGTCACCAATCTCAACAAGGTCAAGCGTTTCCAGAACTCTCCTTGCGACATAGCGTTCTGTCATCTCATCGTCTTCATCGTGAACCCAGAGTGGCTCTCCTGTTTGCTCTCCGATTTGCGTATATGGATTCAATGATTTGTGGGTGCCTTGTGGGACATAGGTTATCTCATTTCCTCGAATCTTGCGATACTCCTCCTCATCGAGTTTGAGGATGTTTTGACCTTTATACCAGATTTCCCCTTCCACCCCAGGGAGGTCTTCTCCAAGATCCTTTGAAGTAAGTCCCTTCTTGGTTGCCTCATCCTTTTTTTCCCAGAGTTTCTTGTTTTCTGGGTCGCTGGAGGCAGAAGCATAGAATCTTGAAACTCGATCAAAAATACCCATAATGGCCAAGGCAACAGAGGTTTTACCTGAGCCACTCTCTCCAAACAATCCAACTGCCTCTCCCTTGCGAATATCGAATGAGACATCATTCACTGCTTTAACGAGACCCTTAGCAGAAGTGTAGAAGGCCTTTAGATTCTTAATGCGCAAAATGTACTCATCACTAGAGTCCGCCATGAATAGCCCGTTGAAGATGTTCCACAAATACTCTACGAAAGGAGCATTCTATGCTCGGAACCTGATTTCTGTTTGATTCTTCCTCTAATCCACTGCTCCGTCCTGAACCATGCCATGCCTCCTGCGAATGTCACAAGCACATTGATCCCAAAATAGAGGAAATAAAGCGAAGTATTGTATCCAAATCCATCCTGCGTAAATGAAGGCCAATAGAAGTACACGATAGAGAAGTAAAATATCTGGAATAGAAAAGTGTGATAGGTCGATCGACTCAAGGTCTTCACGATATCGGCAAATCGACCTGATGCATTCTCCGGGAGCAGGTCCATTGCTAAGAGGAATAGTAGGGCTGAGTATGGGTAGGCAAAAGCGCTGTAGTCTCCAGCAATAAAGGGAATTCTGTAACCCACTATCAGCCAAGCCCCGAGATACATGGCACTCAGGGGTCCCAAAATCCATACGATTGCATTTCGGTTATCAGCAATGTCGTGTTCTTTAGAGAACCATAGGCCAATACCAACTGCAAATAGGTGTGTGAGAATGTTCATCCGAATTAGAACACTAATGAACCCAAAATCAGGAAGTTCTGGCCAAAGAACCGGTACGATCTGAGTGAAGACGGCGTGCATTGCCAAGTCAGCTGCAAGACACAACCCAACTGTTATTCTGGGCCACCTAATGAACGCCCAGTATACCAGGGGAAAAACTAGTATTGATGTTATAATGACAGGAACGAACCAGTTGCCTGGCCCTCTGAATGGTAGGATACCAAGCAAGATGGACCACTGAAACTCCAAAGCTCCAAGGTATAGTCCAAGCAAAGATGAAGCAAGCATGAGAATGAGAAGGGGTAGAATGAACCTTGAAATCTTTTTCTTGAAATACGAACGCGAGTATAGCTCTCTAAGGCTTCTCTCGCCAGTCCATTGAAATGAATGACCTAGGTTGAATCCCATAATTATGAGAAAGAGCGGAATTGATGTCCGTTCCCAGAAGGGTGCTAGCATGCTCCATTTGACTCCCCATGGCAATGTATGATCCATAATGACAAAGAATATGGCTATCGCTTTCAGAGCATCGACTTGAAAGAAGAATCTTCGCTCATTTGCTTCCAATGCTAGCTCGTTTGGCTCTATGACTTCTGTCAAATGCAGCACTAGAATCCTAGTACGGGAACCCACTCAAATACTGTGTGGCCTAAGTACCTCGTTCACAAGCATTAAAACCGCAGTATATAGCCGAGATGCTACCTAGGGGTAAAAAAGTACATGGGACTACGAAACTCAGCAACAGTATCCGTTTATCTGTCGTACGCACTTCAAGCGACAGCTCTTGCAATGAGCTGGCAGTTCGTATCCCTATTTGTTAAGCATGATCTTGGTGCTCCCGATTTTCTTACAATTACAATTGTATGGGCAGCTCCTGCGTTCATCAACATAGTTGCCGTTAACATCTGGGGCGCATTGTCAGACAGAGCGGGTGCTAGGAAACCCTTCATGATAATCGGGTTCTTTGGATATGCACTCACATTCTCCCTTTACTCATTTGTCTATGACAGCTTTCAGTACCTAGTTGTAGCAATGGCTGGAGCAGTCATCTCATCAGCCGCACTTCCTGTTGGTCAAGCACTTCTAACGACAAATGTTGAGAATAAGGGTGAGCGACTTGGATACTTCATTTCTGCGCAGTCTGCGGGATGGTTCTTTGGCGCACTCTCAAGCGGTTTGCTGTATGATATTCTCGGGATGGCAGTCCTCTATCGCATTGCTGCTGTATTCTGCGTTGCGGCCCTTGTGACCTGCCTTCTCTTTGTTCGCGATGTTCCCGTAGAAGCCAATTTGGACACACCTTCTTCAAGCCTAATCACTATCTTGCGGGAACCAGGGATGCTCCGCCTTGTGGGAGCTGTTGGTTTGAGTCAAATTGGAATGAATGCCGTAAGCTTCATGATGTCCATAATGATTGTTGATGAGTTGGGCGGGCAAGCCTATTATGTTGGATTGGCTAATTCTGCTGCAACACTGATTGCAGTTGTAATAACTGGCTACATCGGCAAGCTCATCGATCGCAAAGGTCCTGCCAAGATTCTGGTAATCTCAATGGTGTCCTATGTTGTGTTTGCATTTGGATTTGCCATTGTCAACGATCCCGTAGCTGCGTCCATAATGTGGGCACTCCCAATTTACCCACTCTCCTCCACAGCTGCTTATGCTCTCGGAGCATTTCTTTCTGACAGGAGTGAGCGTGGCAGAGCCATGTCATTGGTGAGCGGTGCTCAGAATACAGGATCCGCAGTTGGTCCAGTTGTCGGCGGACTCTTTGCTCAATACGTGTTTAACAGTGTGCAGCCAATCTCCTGGATTAATATGCTATTCAATGCAGCAGGATTCATCCTTGCCTTTTCCTTAATCGGGCTTGCAGCATCGAGAAACTCCAGCAAAGCAAAGGCAAGTGACAACACTGAGTTTCATAAACCATGAAGCACTATGAAAACCTCAAGAGCGACGCTTGCATTATTTTCGCAAAGCGAATTGGCTCCTGCTACTTCCTTCTGAAGAACCGCGATTTGATTTACGCTGATTTCAATAACCAAGGAATGTTTGATGAAACTACATCCACAGCAAAAAGAGTACACATAGAAGCCTGCATGGATTCAGTGCAGCCAAATGCAATGCAGCAATAGCTACAATGTCACAATTGGAACTCAGCAAAGCCTAGGTGAGATTCAAGTCTGCTAAATCAACTACTTGTCGGCAACTAGGGCAGACAAAGGCTGTAGGACCCATCCACTCCAAATCCGTTCCGAAGTCAATCTCTGAACAGCAATGAGGACATTCATGAGAGTCTGGGGATTCTTCTTCCACCAATTTCTTGGTAATTGATTGGAATCTTATATTGTATGGTGTATTCTGTCCTGGCCAAGTCATACTCTCTCTTTGAATGAATCGCGTTTAATCCGTAGTATAACTGAGGTGATACAATTTCGAGGTCATCTTCCACTGCCTTCTTCAGAGCCCTCTGCTTTGACTTTGCCCATACAATTCTGGCACACGAATGTCTGAGATTCAATCCAGTGAATTCTCTGAAGGTCGACCCTATCTTTACAATGTGGGCAATAGAGTGGGATTCTGTAGTACGCTCTTGACCTCTCGTCGCCTGGGTCATAGGATTCACCTTCCAGAGGCGAGGCATATTCAAAGTACTGTTTTCGTGTTGACATTATCAGTGTGTATGTAAGAATCAAAACCACTAGTGCCACTCCAAGTGCTAGGGGGACGACAAGAATGAATTGCGTGTCCAATAAGCCAAGACTACTGAACAATCCGGCTACGACTCCGATGGCAATAGCTCCTCCAATGGCCACGCATATCAGGTCATTGAGAGTAATGTTGGTTTCCTCCATTCTGCTCACCTCGACCTTTAACATACTTGATGATATCTAGGGCTTCTCTTCAGAGATAGTTACATTCACAAGATGTCCGCAGCTGGGGCATATTAGATTCATCGAGCCGCTCCATTCCGACCTGTGAAGCTCAATGGACTCGTGGCAGTAGGGACAATAAGTTGGTATTATGAAAACCGATCCCGGACTTCTAGGTGCAAAGTAGTCTCCTCCAGAGAATTCTTGCACCTCATAGCCAGAGCGTACGGCTCCCTGTAGCTGCGTGTTTCGTTCAACAGATGCACGAACTGCAAAGCACATAATCCCGAATACAAACAGGAGGATAAAACCAATTCCTCCAAAAATGGGGAATAGGATTGGATACACATACTCACCAACACCAAACCACTCTAGAATAAGAATGGTTAGCAGAAAAGGTCCTCCAATTGAGAGCACCATTATAATCGCTAAGGTTTTCCCCACATTCTGACTCAAAGTTATTCCCTGAATGGTGATTGCACCACTGGCCTATTAAACCTGAGTTGGTCAGCCAATCTAATCCTCCAGCGATATCTCCTTTCCGTTAATGAAAACTCGTTCCACCTTGCTGTAGAAATCAAAGGGGTCGCCAGACCAGACAACGATGTCGGCATCCTTCCCTGGCTCAAGCGAACCAATTCTATTTCCTAGTTCGAGGATTTCTGCTGGGTTAATAGTCGCACATTTTAGTGCGTCCTCACGACTCATCCCAAACTTCACTACGTACATTGGCAAGAGCGGGAAGTGATACATTGGCGTCAACGAATCTGTCTGTAGAGCGACCTTGACACCTGCTTCGTTAAGCTTAACCGCGGTCTTGAAGCTACGCTCTCTCGTTTCCGGTTTCGAAACCCAGTACATAGTTGGGCCCACGACAGCTGGCACTTTCTTCTCTGCAATGAAGTCAGCTATCTTGTGGCCCTCTGTACAGTGGATTAGCACAATCTTGAGATGGAACTCCTCTGCTATCCGAATTACAGTTGCGATATCATCAGCGCGATGTGCATGGGCGTGAAGCGGAATTTCTCTCTTCAAGACTTTGGCAATCGTTTCCATTCCCAGATCTCTTCCTACTGGTTTTGGTGGGGCTTCCCCCTTCTCTTTCTTCTCCCTGGCTTGTGCTCCAAAGGTTGTCCATTCATCAAGGTAGTTCTGACCATCTGTTAGGGTTTTTCTCAGAAGAGCAGCGACACCCATCCGTGTTGACGGTGTCCTCTTCTCTTCGCCATGGATCCTCTTCGGGTTCTCTCCAAATGCAACCTTGAGACCTGATGGTGAAAGCACAATCATCTCGTCAACAACTTGGCCGCCAGTTGGTTTAATCACCAGTGCTTCTCCAGAAATGACATTCCCTGATCCCGGCCCTGTATTTATACAGGTGACTCCACCCCTAACGACTTCTTTCAGGGAAGGTTCATTTGGATTAAAGCTGTCAATGCCTCGCATCTCGGGGGTTACAGGGTTTGTCATTTCGTTGCCATCGCTTCCAGCCCATCCAATGGAACCATCGAACAGTCCTTGATGCGTGTGCGCATCAATGAAACCTGGGACAACGTACCTGCCACCTACATCGGTGACTTCTGCGTCCTTCGGTATCTTAACATTCTTTCCAACTGCGTGTATTTTCTGGTCATCAAAAACTACAGTTCCACCTTCTATGCGCCCATTAACAGGACAGAGGATTGTTGCATTTGTGATTGCTATCATCTCAAATCCTCCTCAATCGCTAACCGTTATCACTACCTTCGCACATATAAGATTACACTCAGAATGCAGGGTCATGGCAGACGTATTTCCCATTGAGAGTGCGTCAACCGAGGACATTCATTCGGTTGTTGTTCTGCTTCAGGATGTAGAACTCCCGCCTGATGGAATCGAACCACACATTGAGAATTTCCTGATAATTCGGAGTCCCCACGCTGTAACTGGTCCTCAGCTTTTGGTAGGTTGTATTGGATTGGAGCTCTACAATGATGCAGCCTTGCTACGTTCTTTCGCTATCCATCCAGATTTCCAGAAGAGGGGTCTGGGAGAAAGACTCTATCTGGAAGTGATAGAGAAAGCTCGTCACTCAGGAATAAAGAACATCTACCTGCTAACTGATACCGCGGAGGAATACTTCCGAAAAAGAGGTTTTGAGGAAATAGATCGGGAGAACGTTCCTGCTTCGGTTCGTGAATCAATAGAATTCACAACTTTGTGCCCAGCAGCGACAGTGATGAAGAAGACATTATGATTGAGATTCATTGATTATTCAATTCCAAGATATGTGCTGCCCAGCCAGCTGATCTTGCTACTGCAAACAATTCGGTATTAATGAAATACGGCATCCCGAAAGTAAGGTAGACTGCTGCGTTGTAAAGGTCGACATTCGGGTAGACTACTTTTCCTTTGCTTTTAAGAATCAACTCTGAGCCTATGCGGGCGACTTCCTCGATTCTGTAGGTGAGGGCATAACTAGCATGGTCTGCTGTTCTTCTTTCGAGTATTTCCTTAAGCACCACAGCTCTAGGGTCAATGGTTTTGTAAATCCTATGGCCAAGACCATAGATTAGCTTTCCATTCTTCAGCCTCTTTGCTAGATACGATTCAACTTCCTTCGAGTGGCCTATGTCAATCATTGTCCTTAGAGAACACTCTCCAGCGCCATGATGCAATGGGTCTATGTGTGAATCAAGCGTAAGCACGAGTGATTCTGATAATGGATTGCCTGCTTTGATTGATTTCTCCAATGCTGCCAAAGATGGGTTATCTGGGTCATCCATGTGAAGAATGATACAGGTTTCGAGGTCTCTCAATTCCTCAGGAGGCAAGTTGCCGCCGCAGAGCATCCAGTAGAAATTCTTGACATGATTCAGAGACTCTCGCGGCGCTATCAGTTCCTTTCCTTGGATATGACGCCATCCTGATGCTAGTACAAGAGGAGCCATTGTCACAAAGAGTAGAACCGATTCATACCTATCAAGCACGTACTTCTTGCTTAATGTATCAAGATTCTGAGCCAATACTCTGAGTCCAAACATATCCGTTCTGTCGAATCCATCTGTTATTCTTCTTGGAGAGTCAGTGTAAGTTGTGCCAATCTTTTTCACGATATTGAGTAATTCCGGTTGTGCGATAGCTCTGAGGTCCAGTATCTTCTTTTGAAATATCGTGCTCTGTGGCTTATCAGGAAGATGACCATGCAGAAGCAGGAATAGAACCTCTTCAAAGCTGTAGTTTCTGGCAAGATCAGTTGCATCGTGTTCTCTAAAGTAGAGCTTCCCCTGCTCTGCATCGATACAACTGATTGGCTTCATGACTGGTATCAAGTCTCCAGTGAATGAAGCTAAAACGCTTCTGCTACATTTTGCGTGCTACTACGGAGCAAAGGTCTGCTAGCCTACAAGCATATCCCCACTCGTTATCATACCATCCTAGAACCTTGACCATGTTTCCGTTGACTGCAGTTGTTAGTGAATCAAAGCTACATGAGTGCGAGTCTTCTATGAAGTCTGACGAAACGAGAGGCTCATCGATGTAGGCTAGATAGTCCTTAAGCGGTCCCTTCTCCGACGCTTCTTTGAAGGCAGCATTCACTCCCTCCGCGTCCGAGGCTTTCTCCACAATTGCGTTCAAATCTACAACGGATACATCCATCACTGGAACCCTAAGGGCCATCCCATCAAGTTTTCCATCAGCTTTGGGATAAACCAAACCTATTGCTTTGGCAGCACCAGTTGAGGTTGGCACAATATTCCAGCAGGCTGCCCTGGCTCGCCGCAGATCCTTATGAGGACCATCGAGCATTACCTGGTCATTTGTCACGGCATGAATGGTTGTCATAAGGCCTCTTTCAAGTCCGAAGTTCTCGTCGACAACCTTCACCATTGGAGCTAGGCAATTGGTTGTGCAGGATGCATTTGAAATCACATGATGTTTCGAAGGATTATAGTCGCTGTCATTTACACCTGGTACAACTGTTAACATCTCTCCGTCTTTTCCTGGAGCACTCAGCAATACTTTGCTTGCACCCGCAGTAATATGCTTCTCCGCATCTGATTTCTTTCTAAAGAAACCCGTACATTCTATGGCAATGTCGACGCTCAATTCCTTCCATGGCAGGGTTGCGGGATCTCTTTCAGATACTACCTTCATCTCCCTCCCATTGATTTTAATTGATCCGTCTTCTGCTTCAACTGTTCCTTCAAATTTGCCCATCACAGTATCATATCTCATAAGGTGAGCAAGGGTTTCAAGATCCATGAGGTCATTCAGAGCAACAACCTCGAATTCCTTCTTAGAGAGCGCGGCTCGCAAGAAGCCGCGGCCTATTCTACCAAATCCATTTATTGCAACACGAACCGTCATGAGGATGCACCTCTCCTAGTACTGCCTCATGGGTGATGGCTCGATGCTATGCTATAATTCTTGCGTATTTTTGGCTGAGCTCTCTTCCTTTCCTTGGGTTAAAGCCAGCTCATATTGTCGCACTCCATAAATGTAAACCGGGATTAGCAGAAAACCAGACAATCCCACAAGGATGAAGGGAACAACCGGATTAACAAGGTCCCACAGGACACCCCCTACCAAGGGTGCGGAAAATCGAGCAAAACCCATCGAAGCCTCGAACATTCCAAAGCCCTCGCCTGCTCTTCCTTCGTAGGCGGTTCCTAGAATGGAGGACATTACTGTATAGGCCATTACTCCGGTAACACTACCGATTGTGAACAGAATCGCTATAATAAGAAGCCCCTGCTCTACAACAGGGAAGAGTGTTGGAACAAAAGCTAGCATAAGCATGCCAATTGCTCCAACAAACACAGCACCAGATACGATGATGACCTTATTCCGTTTATCAGCAAACTTCCCCAACGGACCTCCAAGCGCTCCTGATATGATGCCTGCTGGCAGGTAAACGGTAGCCAAGACAACTAGGTCCAAGTCAGGATAATTGTGAAGTATGAAGAGTTCCACAAATGGAGAAAGCAGAGCGGCTATGAACGTATCAAGGGCGGCAGCAATGACAAGTGCCATTATTCCCATGCCAACGACCTTGCTAGCTTTTGGCAAAAAGGCTGATGTCTGTAGCGCTTCCAGAGGTGGACGGTCACTAATGACAACGATTCCTCCAATTAGATTCATTACTGCAAAGAATAGAAATACTGTGTCAAGTCCCATTGTGTAAAGAATACTGAACCCAACAAATGCTCCCACAACACTCCCTGTGGCATTGTATGCTTCCCTCTTTCCAAATGCTTCAGCTCTGTTTTCTCTGAGCACGCGCTCCGATATTTCTGCATCACTTCCAACACGATAGAAGGCCGCCCCAAGCCCCCATACTAGGCTGTTGAGAATCAGGAGTTGGATGCTATTCATCCAGATTGACACAGTCATTCCAAAATATGCAGCAGCCCTGAGTGTTGCTCCAAATGCAATAGACTCTCTTCTCCGGCCACGTTTTGCTATTCTTCCTGCAACTGGTGAAAAGACTGCTGCGCCAAGTGTGAGCATTGAGAACACAAGTGCAACTTCTGTGGCGGAGACCCGCATTCTGGTGTAGGCCACAATTGGAATCAGAAAACTGACAAGGAAGAAGCCAAGGCTGCAGAAGATGGCTGAGTAATAGACCGATTTCAATGCAGCCCAGTTACTTCGAGGCGCCTGCACCATTTCCATCTAGTTCCGGCGTTCTTGCTCATAATATATCCTTTGGGGAAACCGCCCTAGATTGCGTACACCTAAAGGGCATAGCAAGCTACCCAATGGCCCGGGGAGACCTCAATGAGATTAGGCTCTTCTTCCTTGCAGTATCCCTCATCATAAGACTGACATCGTGGCTTGAATCTACATCCCGGAGGAAGATCAATTGGTGTGGGCGTTTCTCCCACCAAGTAGATACGATCTCTTTCAACTGTCGGATCTGGTACAGGGATATTTGAAACCAATGCTTTTGTGTAAGGATGTATTGGATTGAGAATCACAGTTTCCATTGGTCCCATCTCTGCAATCCGGCCAAGATACATCACGATGCAATAGTCGCCAATATACCGTGCTTGGGCAAGGTCGTGAGTGATGAAGATGTATGTGTGCTTGTAGTCTTTCTGAAGATCGGCCATGAGATTCATGACCTCAGTTCGAATACTTGCATCAAGCATTGATACAGGCTCATCGGCAATGACCAATTTCGGATGAAGTATTAGTGACCTGGCAATTGCTACGCGCTGCAGCTGCCCTCCACTCAGTTCATGAGAGTACCTACTAGCGAAACTCTCTGCAGGTTCAAGACGTACATCGGTTAGAGCCTGAAGGACTTTTTCTCTCAACTCACTAGGATCTGGTTCTAGTCCATGAATTTGAAGTCCTTCTCCTACTAGTGTTTCAATAGGCAATCTGGGATCAAGCACTTCAAAGGGGTTCTGAAAGATCAACTGCATTTTGAGTCTAATTTCTGCAAGCTCTGACCGAGTCTTATCATAGAGGTTCTCCCCCTCAAAGAAGACCTCGCCAGCTGTTGGTTCAACAAGTCTAAGTATCGTTCTGGCAAGGGTAGTCTTTCCGCAGCCGCTTTCGCCAACAATGCAAATGGACCCACCTTCAGGCACATCGAAGCTGACATCATCCACGGCCTTGACATATTTCTGCTTTCCAAAGAAAGAGAAAAATCCGCTTCGGACTGGGAACCACTTCTTAAGGTTCCGAACTTCTAGAATAGGTCTACCGTTTGACATCTATTTCACCTTAAAATCCAGACTTCCAGCAAAATGACATCTTGCATTGTGGCCATTACTTATCTCCTTGAAATCAGGCATTTCCTTCTTGCAGATATCCTTCGCGTAGGGACACCGTGGATGGAATTTGCACCCCGGCGGAGGGTTCATGAGATTGGGCGGACTTCCTGGGATAAACTCCAGTCTCCTCTTGGGTCCTGTAACACTTGGGAACGCTCCAATTAGCTTGAATGTGTACGGATGGAGTGAATTCTTGAAAACATCTTTCGCAGAGCCCATTTCCATCAAATTTCCTGCATACATGATTCCAACCTTGGTACAGTTTTCCGCCACAACTGAGAGGTCATGTGTAATGAATAGTACACCAAGATTGTATTTGCCTTGGAGTTTCCGCAGAAGGTCGAGTATCTTATTCTGAACGATGACATCTAACGCAGT
>JBHLND010000373.1:0-3001 GCA_048937485.1 Promethearchaeota archaeon | reverse complement strand
GCCAGAGTCCGGGATACATCTTGAAGGTCTTGTCCACGGAAGCTATGGTGTCAAAGAACTGCCTATTTCCCTCAGGAATGAGAATCTTGTCATCCTCAGGTTGCTGAAGAATGACCGGCAGGGTGATTTTAGGACCAGAGTTGAAGCCTATCTCGCGAGCCTTCAATCCTTCGGCCCCGAATCTTGGTGTGCATTCATGAACACGCAAAGGATCCTCTTTGTGTCGTTTTGCCACTTCAGGATTTGGAGATAGCAAATCAAGATTCAGGCCCATATTGAATGTCTTCTTCACGTTTATCTTAGCTAGTAACTTCATAATTGCTCGAGTAACACCTCCAATCTCAAGGCGCTCTGTAACTGCAGGACCTGGGATCATGATGCCGTCAATCTTCTCAGCATATTCAAGAACATAGAGTAATATCACTAGACCACCAAATGAATGACCAAACATGAAGGTCTTCTTATTCGGAAAACGCTCTTGCATCTGATTTGCAAAGCAATTCACGTCGTCGATTATCTCACTAAACGAAT
The DNA here is from genome assembly GCA_048937485.1 of Promethearchaeota archaeon. Taxonomy (GTDB): domain Archaea; phylum Asgardarchaeota; class Thorarchaeia; order Thorarchaeales; family Thorarchaeaceae; genus SMTZ1-83. The sequence goes on along the minus strand of JBHLND010000373.1, from coordinate 2,470 downwards.
CTATATGGCCCTTTATGCCATCATAGTGGCCAAATCCTCTGGTGTCATGGGTCATGAAGGCATAACCCCTGCTGGCAAAGGCTTCTCCGATAAAGAACAAGGCATTAGCGTGGCTGCCCAAGCCCGGAATTCCTACCACAAGCGCCTTTGGCTCGTCATCTGGTAGCCAACCACACATGTACATCTTCTTTCCATCGTAGCCGGTGTATTCTCCTTCCTCTTTCCTCATCGTGCGCACAAAATAGCAAGGAGCACGGCTACACTTTACCTTACCGGATTTCGAAAAAAAAGAGGCACACCAGGAACTCGAGGCTCCTGGCATCTGAATCACATTGGTAGAGTCGAGCCTTCAGGCAAGAGCCAGAAGTATGAGTAGAACCCGAAGTCAAGCGCTGGAAGGTATGAATACAACTGATGCAGACCAGGGCCAATGAGCTCTACTAGCTTACCCGGTTTGAATAATGCAACTTCCTGGATCTTTGCGTACCAGATGACTTCGCCGCCGTCTGTCATAACCTGCATAGGTACATCAATTACTTCTGTGAGCTCCGATAATGGAGTTCCATCAATATAATGCTCATAGTAGTAATAACTAAACATCCATTCGGCCACCTCATAGGGTAATGTTCCAGGCAGTAGCCAAGTCTGTCCTCCAATGGCATGCGCGTCGTCTACACAGAATCGTGCTCCAGGCAGAGTATTTGGCGTGCCTTCACTAGTCCACCAATTAATGAATCCCTCCCGGGTTATCAAAATTGAACCCGCCAACTGAGCAACCTCGCCTCGTTGGAACGCAGCATGCTCATCTGCATGTAGCTTGGCAGTGCCAGCATTATTCACGTAGCTAGTCAATGTCCCATACGAAACTCCACTTGATTCCAATGGGGGAATTTCAACGAGAGTTTCATCGCAATCTACGAAGAGTTCGAATTCGACTCCACCTTCAGGTATACCATAGCCCAGAATGAGCACTGTGTGAAGTCCTGTGTCCGAAATAAAGAAGTAACCCTCCTCGGCCACATTGGGGTCATCATAGGCAAGCGGGGCTCTTGCGCCAAGCCATACGTATTCACTAGTTGGCCCCACTACATAGACATCAAGATCAGCATACGGGTCAGATGTAGTCACTCTGATGTATACATCATCGCCTTCATTGAGATTATATGAAGCCGGATTCAGCAAGTCACCATCAAGGATCGTTCCTGTAGTTGTGTCAGGGAACCCAGGCAAGGAAGCTACCACTGCAGGTAGCAATGCCAGTCCTAGGCAGACAAGCAAAGCCGCAGAAATTCGTAGCAATCGCCCGTTTATCCTAATTCTCATCGCATCCTATCTCTCCTTTCGTTTGTCGAGAGAAGCTATGCTTCTCTGTAATCGCGTACGTATCATTGCATAACTAATAAATGTTGCTAATCTAATTCTTATTGCATATATTATATTGGTTACAACAGCGGCATTTTTATAGAACATCACGTATGAAAGTATGCATCAAATAGTTCATATGTTGCAAAGCTCAAATGGAGAACTATGACAGGTAAGCAGAACGAGGAACGGAGAAAATTGAGAGAGGAGATTCTTGCCACGCTTGATGCAGCAGAGATTGACCCTCAACGCCAAAAAACAGCCGTAATGACACGCCTAGACAACAGCCTAGTGGAGTTCCTTGATGCCCTTGTAAAACTGAAGATATACCATAGCAGGTCTGATGCAGTGGCCAATATCATAAAGAAGACGATCCTTGCGGAACCTGAGGTTTACGAGCGGATCAGGATACAGGCACAAAAGCTCGATGAGATCGAATCAGCCACTGAAGAGCTTGCACAGCAAGTCCGTAAAGGGGAGTAGCTTGTAGGATTTTCTGCATGATTGGATCTTTTAGAAAGGCTACCTTTCGAGTGCTTAGATAGTCAGCTTTAAAAATATCGGGCACCCGATATATAACGTCGTTATGAACGTAGTTGTGATGATGAATGATGGTTGAAAGAGAATGCCCCCAGTGTGGATCTGTGCTTTCTGAAAAGGAACGTGATAGTTGCATAAGCTGCCTCACAAGCATTGGGGAGATTGAAAGAGATGCCATTAATGCTGAAGCTGCCATTGATGAATTGCTAATGATGACTCATCTATTTGCTGGGGATATTGCTGCAGCCTTCAGGAAGGACCCAGCCGCAATCAACATTATGGAAGTCATAACATCTTATCCAGGAGTACAGGCAATATTGCTTCATAGAATCGCCAACTTCCTTCACCGCTTGGGGATTCCGTATGTGCCAAGGTTTCTGTCTCATGTAAACCGGATGGTGACTCAGATTGAGATTCATCCCGGAGCTAAAATTGGTTCGGATTTCTTCATCGATCATGGTGGAGGTGTAGTGATAGGGGAAACCTCTGAGATTGGGAACAACGTGACTATCTATCAAGGAGTAACTCTGGGAGGAGTTGCTATGACCAGAGAGAAGCGTCACCCCAC
>JBHLND010000372.1:0-3005 GCA_048937485.1 Promethearchaeota archaeon | reverse complement strand
AGATAGTAGCGTTCCCAAGTCTTCCAGCAAACTGCTTGACCTTGTGGTCCGACATGGCCACCAAGACCAGTGTACGTTCTTTCGTATGCGTGCATCTCCATCTGTTGTTTGATGAAAATCACACCAAGAACGTTGATGTCTGGGCTCAAAGTATCTACATAATACGGACGCATGTTGTCCCAGATGGCATCGTACATTTCCAATCCAAGTGCCACAGTTGTTTCGCCATTCATGTAGGCCCAATCCCAGAAGAGCGTTTCCCAGTCATTCTGTGCAGGCGACTGAATGTCAAGGTACTCAACCTGCGCGCTCCACGGAATAAACGGCAGAAGTTCTTCAAGGTCATGCTGATGCAGCGCCTCATTCATGACCCATTCAAGGCTCTCAACAGAAACACCAACATCAGTATCCATCGCAAACACAAGAACTCTCGAGGTTCCAGACTCGACGTACTCTGTTGGGGAGTGTTGCGCGGGTACAAACAGGTATGAGATTGGATCATAGATGTAGTTTCGCAGGTATTCATTAAGCGCAGTGATTCCTGCCGGAGTTTCAGTATCTACGATTGCCAAGATATCCTCAAGGTCCATAGTGCAATGAAGCGGATGGTCATCATAGGGAGGATCTCCCCACCAAATGCGAGCCCAACGAAGGTACCATTGGTCGGCAGAAGTATCGACCACAAATAGGTTCTCTCTCCCTCCAAACCCAGCAAACTGAAACTTGACGTCAGGATTGAGGGCGTTGTCCCACTCAAGTCTGAAGAAGTCCTGCGGACGATCTGTATCTGGATCAATCGGGTGGTAATCATACCAGTGTTCAAAGCTGTGATCGGACGAATCAAACTCACTAAAGTTTAGCAGATACAAAACATAGCCGAGATCAGGAGTGGGAACTGCAGGATTCTCAGCCAGCCAATCTTCTACAACGTATCCATCAATCACTCTTCCGTCTCTGGGATTGAAGATTGACTGAGGATCGTCCAAATTCAACTCATGATATTCCAGGGCAGATTCATTCAATTCAGATCCCAGGTCTTCGCCTGCAACAGAGTTGTCCATCATTACCTGACGCAGCGAATTGACGTAAGACGCATTCGCATGAGTAACGTGATACTCAATGTCGTATTCCAGAGTGAAGCCTGGGTTGTAGACCCTCTGTGTAGGCAGGCCACTTGTGAGAGTTGTTTCGTCTATCAGGCTCTCATCATAATTCACAACCACGATCTCAATTGTCCAGTTTCGTTCTAGGACTGAGATTGTGCTAGCAGGAAGGCTTTGAAGCGCAGCGGCCTCCAAGGCCGCAGGAGGAGTAGAGAAAAGAAGTGATGCAACCAACAAGCAAAAGAGGAATGCCCTTGAAACTCGCATAAGACAGCACACGTAAGCTCAGAATATTAACTCAATGGTTCAAGAAAGGAACCGACACCCATTCTTCTGTTGCGAAGCAATCTTCAGGAAACGCCTAGTTTTAATTATAACCTGATATATTATATCATAGATGCATATATAACCGTGTCAAGTGCTGCGGTATGGGGCGTTGGCCTCTGAATACTCCGATTGAGTCTAAGACTCCAACAAATGGGGCACTGCGACTCCACACACTTCATAGGTTCCCACGATTTCAGGTTGACGCCCTACTCCTCTCCTTCTTTTCTCCTATCATTATCTAGAGTGGCCGCAGATGCTCAAGAAGCTCAGCAATAGGCCCAGCCAAGAAGTATTCGATGTTTAAGAAAATTCCGGCAAAATGTGCGACCCAAATCGCCGCAAATACATACCGGAAGCTAGCCATATCCTCAGGCGTCCGAATCAGCAGAAATGGAACTATGAACCATGTGTAGTACCATACTTGAGTCCAAGATATTGCGAGAAGAATGAGAGGAAGTGCGCAAATATAGATTGTACGCCAGTCGCGCGTTCGGAGCTTCAGTGAGGGTAGAGGTATTGGGCCAATTCTATTTGGTTCTGTAATAGCACACAGGAAACCCCAAACAAGAAACAATGAACCGAAAGTGCTGATTGGATTCATGGGTATGAGTCCAATGTAGAAGGGATTTGTAATTAGTTGTGCATACCCAGGACTATTCAATAGATGTGCAATTAAACTCGAGTAGCTCATTCCAAACAGAACCAGTGGGATAGTGCCAACCGCAGTAACTGCAAAGAATGCAATTGATTCAAGCGGGGCAATGGAGAACAGAATTGGGAAAACCATTGCAGGGTAAATCTTTGTCTGCACTGCTAGGGCAAGTGTTCCGAATCCCATCCATTTTCTGTTCTGCTTGAACAGCACAAGCGTTGCAAGCATAAGGAATTCTGCGAGCGGTTCGACTTTCCCAAATGCGACAGAATAGAGGAACCCAATTGAGTAGTAGAAAGCAAAGATCTGTTTGAACCATTTTCGCTCTCTGTATTCCTGTCCCAGATATATGAAGAGAACAAGATTGAGATGCACAAGGACTACTAGAACGAAGTTCACAAGATAATGCGTAGGTCCAAAGGAGCCGGGTTCAAGAGCCGAGAGACCTGCAAAGAAGAGAAGAGTGACTATTGGATACTCGTAGGTCACATTGAGCACTCCAGTCAGCAGATGGTCTTCGGGGACACTGTAGTTGTGAAACAGATCTTCGTCATTGAGCTCATAAACCCCAAGACCCTCCTGCCAGAATAGCTCTCCGTACACCATGTTACGATTGCGGTCGCGCTGAATAACAATTGCATCAAAGACTGGAATAAGGAGTGAGAAGACAATCAATGAGATAGCTAGGTGTTTCTTGTGGTGTCGAAAGACATCAAACATAGTGAGACTTTCAGACATTCGGCCGCTTCAACTCCCTCATTTCTGTAAGTTCGCCACAAGTGACGATTACGCTACTCTTAAATCACTGTCGAATTCTGTTCGCGTCCTCGGAGAACTCAAAATGGCCCACGTTGACAAGCCCTCAATAGCAGAAATTCTAGACATCAAATCAGTGGCGATTATTGGTGCTTCATCCGGTATGG
>JBHLND010000051.1:0-12205 GCA_048937485.1 Promethearchaeota archaeon | reverse complement strand
AGATGATTCGCGAGATGATAGTTCTGAAAGATACGAGCTTGTCTGGGTTGGAAAGGATTCTGCAAAAGCCCTGGCCTGTGAGCCTGCAAGGGCATGTTTTGAGCAGGATGATCTCCGTTCATTGAATCCTGAAACAACAAAGAACCTCTTCATTGAAGGGGACAATATCGATGCGTTGAAGCTACTCCGAAGCTCTTACGCACGAAAAGTACGGATGATTTACATTGATCCCCCATACAACAAAGGGCGATCCTTTGTCTACAAGGATGACTACTCTGAATGGCTTTCCATGATGCTCCCTCGTCTTACCTTGGCACGTGAACTTCTCGCTGAGGACGGAGTAATTTTTGCATCTATTGACGATGGAGAGGTCCACAATCTCCGCCTTCTCTTGAATGAGGTCTTTGGAGAGCATAACTTTGTGGCGACAATAATTTGGGAGAAGAAGTTCTCTCCTCAAAATGATACTCGTTGGCTTTCAGAGAATCACGATTACATTCTACTTTATGCGAGAAACAAGAGTGTTTGGCGGCCTGGATTGCTGCCCCGGACAAAAACAGCCAACGCGAGATACGAGAACCGCGATAATGATCCAAGAGGTCCCTGGACGTCCAGTGATCTTACAGTTAAAACCTATAATCCTGATTACGATTATGAAATCACTACTCCATCAGGTAGAATTGTATCTCCCCCAAAGGGGCGATGTTGGGGGATGCCTAAGGAAGCCTTTCATAGCCTTGTGGAAGAAGGCAGAATCTGGTTTGGGCACGATGGCGGAAATGTTCCCAGGCTCAAGCGATTCCTTGCTGATGTAAAGCAAGGAATGACTGCCCGAACAATCTGGACTCGTAACGAAGTAGGCGATAATCAGGAAGCACGACGGACCCTCAGGAATCTCTTCGGTGACATTGGTGTGTTTGATACCCCAAAGCCAATACGACTCGTCAAGAGAATGCTGCAACTAAGCACAAATCCGACTTCGTGTGATATTGTACTGGACTTCTTTGCAGGGTCCTGCAGTACTGCCCATGCTGTCATGGAGCTAAACGCCGAAGATGGTGGCAATCGGAGATTCATAATGATTCAGCTACCCGAAACCGTACCTCCCAATACAAGAGCTCACAAGATGGGCTTCAGGACGGTTTCTGCTATTGGACTGGAGAGAATAAAGCGTGCCTCATCTGCGATAAAGGCATCCAGGTTATTGGCATCTGAAAGAATTGATGAAGCCCTAGACATTGGAATGAAGTGTTTGAGGGTCATTCCCGATTAGACCAGTAACGTGCTACTGACTTCTGCGCTAGACTCCCCAGTGTATTCAAATCGAAAACAAGACCGGGATCTGCTATTATCCTCTGGCTATATACTTGTAAGACTGTTCCCAATGCCATCATAAGAGCATCATTTGAATCAAGTCTAGGGTGCTTCTGGGAAGCAGAGTGGATCTCGAGGTCAATCTCTTCTTCAATTGCTCTCATGTGCCCTGCAGCCCTGCGCAGAGCACTTGCCTTCTTGCAGACCAGTATGGCATTGTAGTTGATACCGTACGCTCGGACTCCACTTGGTGTTTCTCCATAGCTTGGATATACTGCAGTGACAAAGAAATTTGACTCAACGAGAATCTGCAAGAGTGCCACCCATGCTTCTGGTTTCTTGTGTTGAAAGACAAAGACCATGTTACCTTCATCTTTAAGGACACGATGCATCTCGGTAAACACTTTCACCATAGATTCTATGTAGAAATCATGTCCCTTCCCTGTTTTTGGCTGAACCAAGATTTCGAGGTTTCTTCCGCTTAGGGGTTGGTCAAAGATATCAGGATACTCCTTCTTCAGTCCAAGCCTGATCCAGCAGTAGAAGAGATTGGAAAGTTCCGAGTACATTATGTTGTCATAGTACGGGGGGTCAGTAACGACTGCATCAACACTCTTGTCTGGTAGGAATTCAAGTTTCTCTGATGACTTACATCTCAGAATGGTATCCGAATTTTCCATCAAGTCGCTATACGAGGCTCCAATGCGAGCAGCAATATGGTCGTTCTCAATGAATACTCTTGTGCGCTCTCTTTCTTTCCCATTATTCCGAAAATGTATCTCAAATGGCTCCTTCTGGTACTGAGCAGCTCTGATGCTTTTCTCGAAGTATTTAGAGAAGGTCCCACGACCGAGCCTAGTTCCCCAGACATTGTTCTCGACAGGCATCATTGGAGGTGAGAAGTAATGTCCACCAAATAGGGGCTCAAGCTTTCTACCTCTTGAGTTATAGATGCAAAACATGTTATTTGCATTAATGGAGTCCGAGAAGGTCAGAATAAAGAACTCTCGAAGGGCGCTATCCTCTATTCTGAGAATCTCTCTGAGAATTGCGGTCAAGGAAAGAAGTTGTCTGCTGTTGAAGAAATCATAGAAGTACTCATAGACTCTGCATCTTGGTCGCATAGTCGACATCAAGGTCCAAGGCACCCTTTGGTCTGGAATTAGATTCCCCATCAATGCTTTCTTCCTTTTCTCCATCTTCACTCTGCATGCATCGATCTTGCTTAAATCATATTGATCCGGAGTCTTGTAGCCCCTGCCGCATTCAGGACAGTAGTACTCAACTGCAAAATTGGTTTCTCTGGGTGGCTCGCCGCTTGACAGCCATGCATCAGTAATGTCCCCTTCTTCCTGGCAATTTGTACAGGAGTAGACTTTGTTCGTGGCATATCCGGAGTCAAGAGGCTTTCCACAGTCGCAGAATGGCTTCTTTTGTGAAAGATTCATGATGCTGCTGCAATATGGGCAGTAGTAAATTCCTCTATCATTGGGAAGTCGCGCAATTAGAAATGATTTGAAAAGAAACACTTCTTCTCCGCAGTGCAGGCAGTTGATACTTCTCACCCAGAATGAATACATAATCTCTGCTTCGTGTCCCCTGGGGCAATGAGTACTGTAGGATGAGCGCACAGTTCTACCTATGACTGAATTGATCCGCCGGAATTCTTCCCTTGCTCGCCCGATGTCGATAGATTCGAGTTCTCTCTTAGTGATAAACCATGCAACGGGATTAATGTCCACACCAATCATCTTGCATCCCAGTCTATGACCCTCTACAAGCGTAGTTCCTCCCCCCATGAATGGGTCCAAGATAATAGGTGATTTCCCAGCTGCATTCCGCAGTCTGGCCCTTGTGTAGAATAGAGTCATAGGGTCTTCACTGGCAAAATTAGCGATGATTATGGCTCTGAAAGCACAACCTACTCTCCGTGCAAACCATTTGTGCATGTGGTAAATTGGCTTGCGTGAATTGCTCTCGCTCCAGGCAATCTCATCTATCACATCGGTTGGGAAATCCCTATCGATGTAGACCACTTTCTACTCACCTTACAGGTGTTTTGTCCACACAACGGCATCGTCATGTGGATAAAGAGCAGGAATTACAGCGACTTCCTCGAATCCTAGAGTTTCGTAGAAGGATCTTGCTCCTTCATTTGATTTTTCCATGAAAAGGTAAACGATTCTTAGTTTCGCTCTTTCCTTTGTGTAATGAATCTTGGCAGTTTCAATTACTGCATCCACAAGGCTTCCTGCAATTCCCACCCGTCTGTACTCAGGACTCACGCCCAACCCTATGAGTTCAATGACGCCATCATCCAAGCCCCCTCTTATATCCCAACTAATGGTTCCAACGAGTTTGCCATCATCGATGCACAGAATCGTTCGAAGGTGGTTCAGAAGATCACTAGCGAATTGTTCGGCCTGTCTTCTATCCTGACTTACATCTGCCAAATATAGGTCTACAAGCGAGTTTCTATCAGATTCTGACGCAACTCTGATTTCCTGCATATCCTCTCTTGAAACCTGCGTGAGTCTTGTATCTGCCGATTGTATTACTCTATAATGACCACTGCGTCCACTGTCAGCTCATATTCCTCGTCTTCGTCAAGGTTGTGAATGAGTGCTTTCTCAACCTCTCCTTCTCCTCGTATCTCAAGAAGGCGTGACTCGTAGAGGACCTTCACACTTGAGGTTTCAAGTTCATCTTTCAATTCGGAAGTTGTAATGATTTCCTTCTCTGGAGTTAGGAGCACTACCCTATCTGTCTGGGAGGTTAGCTCAAGAGCAGCTTCTACAGATTCGTCTCCCGTGTGAACAACCAATACTCGCTGATTGACAAACTCATCGAGGTCGCTGACATCAAGATAAACTCCCTTATCCAGGTACTTCTCCTGTCCAATAACACACGCAGGACCTTCATGCTCAATCTTTGCTGATGTTATTTCTTCGGGAGCCTCTCGAGCACGGTAAGCCTTTATTGCTTCGTGGAGAGCGTCTGCGGCAAGGTTTGAACAATGCATCTTGATTGGTGGGAGCCCATCTAGCTCTGTTGCAACGTCGTCTCTCGTAAGCTTCATTGCGTCGTCTAGGCTCATTCCGATTGCCATCTCGGTTGTCATACTACTAGTAGCAATTGCTGACCCGCATCCGAAAGTCCTAAACTTGGCATCGACTATTCTATCGTCCTTCACTTTGATGAACACCTCCATGAGGTCTCCACAAGTTGGATTCCCCACTCGACCACTTGCAACATCGTCGCCCTCGAGAACGCCTACATTTCTCGGATTTCGGAAGTGATCTAGCACTTTCTCACTGTACTGTGTTGATTTCATTTCTTATCACTTGCTGCTTGGTTTATAGATTGGTGACAGTTTTCTAATTCGACCGAGAACTTCAGGAATTGCCTCTAGCACACTGTCGATGTCTTGGTCTTCAGTAAACCTCCCAGGTGTCAGCTGGAGAGATCCATGGGCTTCTTCATGAATAAGGCCCGTCGCAATCAAGGTTGTGGATGGCTCAAGAGTCTTTGAGGTGCATGCTGAACCGGTTGACACTGAGATTCCCTTGTCCTTGAAAGATAGAAGGAGTGCTTCTCCTTCAACTCCATCAAATCTGAAATGGGCATTGCTTGCCAGCCTTTCAGTGGGATGTCCATTGAGATAGCTGTCAGGTATTTCCTCCAAAACTGTCTTGATCAGCCTATTTCTATAGCCCTGAAGCCTCTTGGTTTCAGCAGGCATTTCTTTCTGCATGATTTCTGCCGCAATTCCCATTCCAACTATTCCTGCAACATCTTCGGACCCTGACCGCAGTCCTCTCTCTTGGCCTCCGCCAATCATTATAGGATTGACTCTGTACTTTTTTCTCATGTATAATACGCCAACTCCCTTTGGCCCATAGAGGTCATTTGAAGACATTGCCATTAGGTGTATTCCATTCCGCTTTACATCAATGGGCAATAGGCCCTCGGCTGCAACTGCATCTGTGAAGAATGCTATCCCTCGTTCTTCTGCAATTCTGCTGACTTCAGAAAATGGTTGGATGGTTCCTATCTCGTTGTTAGCCAGTTGAATGGCAAGAAGAAGGGTGTCATCCCTGATTCTCTTCTCAAGCTTTCGAAGATCTACACGTCCATACATATCTACAGGGACCTTGGAAACTTCGAAGCCTTCTCTCTCAAGAAACTTGCCTATATTGCGTACCGAGATATGCTCGACTTCAGAAATAACGATGTGTTTCCCTTTGCTTCTGTTCTTAAGAGCGTAGCCAATAATGCCAAGATTGATTGCTTCTGTTGCGCCAGACGTGAAAATAATTTCATCTTCATCTGCATTGATGAACTCTGCAATTGCTTTCCTGCTTTTTTCCAATGCTCCGGTCGCTATGTCACCAACATTGTGTAATGAGGATGGATTACCGAACTTTTCTGCAAAATAGGGTAGCATTTCACCAACCACCCTCGGGTCAACTGGTTTTGCACTATGATAGTCAAGATAGACTTGCTTGATTACCCCCACACTCCGTAACTAAAACCACATAGTAGCATCTGCATCGAGAGCCAAGTCGTTCAAGGTGGCCGCTCCGACAATCTTGCAACCTTCAAGCAACTCAACCTTTTCCCATCCCAGCATCTGCTTTGATGCTTCACAAACGTATACTGGAATTCCCATTTCTATGGTTTTCTGTATCATCTCTGCTACGTTGGGAAAACTACCTACCTTGATTTTCTCTGCTGCTCCGGGTTTGAGAATCCGCAAAGCCTGACCCAAGTAGTACACCTTTGCATCGATATCCATTGCCTTTGCACTCTGAGCAAGGACCAAAGGTGAGTACTGGCGTTCAGGATCATCACTTGTTTGAACGTAAAGAATACTACTCATTGTGGTTTACTCCTTTTCCTTATCAGGAACCTTTGGGTTCCATTTTCCATTCGGACGAAATTCACTAATTCGTGCCCTGTTCTCTTGCAGAATCGCTTGATGTCTTCCTCTGCCGCAGGGTCATCTGCAAGGACTTCTAGAACTTCGCCTGCCTTGATTGAGTCGATAGCCTCTCTGGTTTGGAATAGCGGTTGTGGACAATATAGTCCAAGGCAATCAAGGGTTTCGACTGGTTCAATACTACTCATTTAGGGTTTCACCTAACCATCGTTAAATAAACCATAGTTAATTGCTTATAACTTAATCGTTCAATACATAGATTTAGGATTGCTAATGGACTTCAGACGCCCTCTTCTCTTCAAGTTCCTCTTGCATAATTCTGCATCTATCTAGCCAAAGCTTTTGGTAATCATGACTATTGATGATTCTGTCTTCCAAATCAATCATAGAATGAATGCCCTCATCCTTGCACCACTGAACACATATTGTATATGCCTCCCAATCCATCTCTAGGTCCTCCCACTCCACTTCCACCTCTACATAACCGAAGAGATGCCAAGCAACACCTCGCGTGTGCCCGTCTGTGGAAACAAGTTCACCATCAAGTTCCTTGATCGGAATTGGCTCAATTGATGAAGTGTTTCCTGATTTGATTTTCTTAAGTAAGGTGTCGAGCTTTGGTCTACTAATGTAGAGTTGGCTAGGCTGAATCTCATCCAGGCGCAGTTTGAAAACTTCTCTCATCCTATGCTCGCTTTCAGTGCATTTGGGCTCAAGATTTCAGTATTGCTATACGAGAATGGGCAAAGCCTCAGTGTTAAATGGAGGTCCTGCAATTCATATTTGAGAACTTGATGAGGTCAATGGTCAATGCCTAAGACAAGTCTTGCTGCTGTTGTTCCCAAACCAAATGCCCCACTAGAGGTTCGAGAAATTGAGATTCCTGATCTGGTCCCTGGTTCGGCACTACTGAAAGTTGCAAATTCCGGTGTTTGCGGAACTGACGTTCATCTCTGGCATGGAAGGCTCGCCGGAGTTCCATATCCCCTGATTCTTGGACACGAGGTTGTTGGTACAATCGAAGCAATTGGGCCCAAGCCAATCAGAGACCTTGATGGAAACGAGATTTCCATAGGGGATAGAGTTGCGTTTCATGATGTCACTCAGACATGCTATTCCTGCTGGTATTGCCTGATTGCAAAAGCTCCTACAAAGTGTCCAAATAGAAAGGTTTACGGAATCACCTTTGATTCCACCAAATGGCCTTTTCTCATTGGTGGTTACAGCGAGTACTTGTACTTCTCACCTGGAACTCATATCATTCGTCTACCGGATCACGTGAGCTTTGATGGCGCTGGCGCAGTTGGTTGTGCCATGCCTACGGCGGTTCATACTGTTGAGCGAAGCCCACTTCAAAGAGGCGTTCATGTTGTTGTTCAAGGGGCTGGGCCTGTCGGTCTGATGATCGCTGCATTGGCCAAGGTTGGAGGCGCTGCAACAATAACGTCCATTGACATGACTCCCCATCGTTTGGAACTGGCGAAGAAATTTGGGGCTACTCATACACTGCAAATTGGTGAAACCACACTGGACCAACGAATCGCATTTGTCAGGGAGGTTTCCGAAGGGCATGGTCCTGACATTGTATACGAAGCAACGGGGAATGCTAAGGCAGTTCCTGAGGGTATTAACCTAGTTCGTGAGGGGGGCACCTATTCGATTTGTGGGCAATATACAGATAGCGGGACAGTGGAAATCAATCCGCATTTGATGAACAAAAAGCACCTCGATATTCGTACTGTGTGGGGTTCAGAAACCAAGCACGTTTATAGTGCTGTTAAGATGCTTGGGCAAAGCTATGACATGTTTCCCTATGAGAAGATTGTTACACACAAATTCTCCCTCAATGACGCTCAAAAGGCACTAGAGGTTCAGGAAAGAAGAGAATCAGTGAAGGCTGTCATAACTCCCCATAGCTGATCGAGGAGTGTGCATCAAAAATGGATGATTTGTCACTTGCCCAAAAGAAAGCAGAACAAGCTTGTGAGATACTGCCTGAGACTGATATCGACTTGTGGCTTGTTTGGGTGCGCGAAACTTCCCAAATGGCTGATCCTGTTCTGGACCTAGTGTTCGCCGGAGACCTCGTTTGGCAATCTGCCCTACTCTTCAAGAATGGCGGGAAGAAATCCGCCATCGTCGGGAATTTTGATGAAGATGCTGTGAAAGCAACCGGAATTTTCGATGATGTAATACCTTATACCAAAAGCATCGGAGAGGTCTTGATCAAGGAGCTCAATCGAACTGAACCGCAGAAGATTGCCATCAATTTCAGTAGAAATGATGTGGCCGCAGATGGTCTTACTGTTGGCATGCACATGCTCCTAATGGATTATCTGAAAAACACTCCCTATGAGAACAAGCTGATAAGTGCTGAGGGAATAGTTGGCAAGTTGAGAGGACGCAAGATAGATGATGAGGTCAAAAGGATTGAGAAGGCGGTTAGGATCACCGAACAGATATTCAAGGAAGCGGAAGGTTTCATAAAAGTAGGAATGACTGAGAAGAAGATTTACTCCCTTTTCCATAAGGAGATGGCGAAGCACGACATTGCGTCCGCCTGGAGTGATGATCATAATCCCGCTGTTGACGCAGGCCCGTACAAACAATTCGGTCATTCAGGTCCGACAGACCATATTACGAAGAAAGGACACCTTCTACATTTTGACTTTGGCGTGAAATGGAATGGCTATTGCTCCGATCTCCAGAGAATGTTCTTCCTAGGGACGAGGAGTGAGATTCCTGAGCAGGTTACTGCGGCCTTTGAAACAGTACGTGACGCAATACAGGCTGCAGCTGATTTCATCAGACCTGGTGCAGTAGGTTACGAGGTTGATACAGTTGCTAGGGACTTTGTAAAGGAACGGGGTTATGAGGAATACCAACATGCTTTAGGTCATCAAATTGGCCGACATGCACATGACGGCGGAACGCTGCTCGGACCCAAATGGGATCGATATGGTGATACTCCAATGGGAGTGGTTGAGGTCGGTAATGTATTCACTCTGGAACTTTACGTTACAACTGAAAACTATGGGCAGGTTAGCCTTGAGGAGGATATTCTCATAACACGAGAGGGCTGCAGGTTTCTTTCCAATCCCCAAAGGGAGCTAATTTGCATGAGATGAACTTCTAGTAAAATCATTCGCAAAAGTTTATGTGGTTTCAAACGTAACAGCGTTACACCCGGCGCCGAAGGTAAGCCAGGAGGGCAGTTCTATGTCAAACGCCACCAAGAGATTGAGAGAACAGTACCTGAACTCCTTCATGATGAGGAAGTGGATTACAGAGAAGATGTCCCGTTTGAACCATGACCAAATCAGGAAAATCTACAATATGGTAAGTGAATGGACCGGAGAGGAGATGGCAGGGTAGCTCACAAGGTCAGGTTTCATCCATTGCACCCATTCGATATCCTTTCACGTCCAGAGTAACATAAGAGAATCCTACATCCTTTGCGAACTCCTGCAGGTCATCAAGTTTGTCAGTGTTGAAGAGTTTCTCTCTCTCATCATACCCTACTTCAATTCTGACCAATTCATCATGATAACGTGCACGGACAGTTTCGACTCCGAATTTCTCTCGCACGTATATTTCAGTCCTAAGAACCATGTCTAGCATGTCGTTGGTGATTTCCATGTCATATGGGAATCTTGTTGCCAAGCAAGCCATAGAGGGCCTTTCTGCAACGGATAGGTGCTTCTCCGCTGCAAAAACTCGAACTTCCTCCTTGGTGATTCCCTCCTCAAGAAGCGGTGAGCTGATTTTCAATTCACGTAGTGCCCGTTTTCCTGGCCTGAAATCCTCTAGATCGCTAGCTGTGGTTCCCTCAACCACCACTTGAAATCCTCTCTTCTCAGCCTCGCTTAGCCATAGTTGAGCCAGTTTCTTCTTGCAGACGTAGCACCTCTCTCGTGTATTGGCTGCCAACTCCTTGTCAGCGACCCAATCATAGCTCACAAGTATCTGCTTGAGCCCTAATTCATCAGCGACTCTCTTTGCATGATTCAATTCTGGCCCAGTGAATGTTGCAGTATTTACTGTAAGAAGAACAACTTCCTCAGCCACCTCCCTAGCTAGGAGTGCCATGACAGAGCTATCAACACCTCCGCTAAAGGCAACCAGAACTTTCTTTCCTCGAAGAGATTCGCGAACCTTGTCGAATTTGGCGAGATGGGTCATACATTAGTTGCTCCCTTCTACTGTCATAAGCATTCGCACAGGTGCAATTGGAGTAGCCATCTATTCCTTGTTTCCTGACATATAGGGATCCTCATCGACATCGAAACCGATGTATCCCATTTGCTCAAGAAGGTCCTCAATGGGTTCAGCTCCAGTTACCCATCTCACTTGCCACTTGTTTTCATTATCCAAAACGACTTCCACATCTGGCAGGTCTCCAAGCAAATTGTGATTCATTTCAATGACATCCTGATACGCTCCAGTTAGTGCAATTGCAAAGTAACTGCCCTCGATGTTCTTTAGATATCCCACTGGAATCCCCTGTCCCATCTCAGCAATGGGCATGGTCAGGGGGCGATAGTCTCTAGTGAACCAGATTTCTCCCGTTCCCTTTCGATGAAACTGGGATATCTCACCATCGGAATCACAAGTGATGTCTACTAATCTAATTGTGGATTCGGGTTTCACATGGAGGTCTCTTATTGGAATGATTGGGAAGTGTTGTTTCACTAGGACGTAGTCACATGCACTGTTAAACACGCTGAAATTCCCTATTACGATATGGTCTGGATGCCAGAAGCTTTCAACAACGGTATCAGAACGGATCTGCTCTTTTCCCAGTCTAGCAATTTGCCGTCGGATTTCTTCGCGCAGTATTCCAATTACACATTCGGTGTCTTTCAATTCCTCCAGGGAGTCTGCCAAACTTTGCCTTTGGGATTGAAACTCATTCCATATCTCCACAAGCTCTGATACAGAATGAGCTGCTCTTATCTTCGAAACCCATTGGTCGCCTTCTGGAATCGATTCGGATTGAGGAAACACGGATCTGAGTTCAAGAGCCTTTACAAGAACCATTGATGCAAGTGCTGTGAGTCCTCTCCCGGACTCAACCATAATATTGGGTGAATCTTTGCTTTTCTTCTCATCGAGTTCGTCTTGTATGCCTGAGATAATTGCCTGTGCATAGAGTTCCATCATATTCTCCGGCTGGGCACTTGTATAATCAATAGCCAAGCCGCCTCCGAAATCGATTGTATCCAAGTTGTTCAGACCCCAGTCCTTTAGCTCAAGATATACTCGGGTCATGAATTTCGCAAAAGGCTTGAAGTCTTCAATTGCCGTGATTTGGGAACCAACATGGCCCAGTATTGTGGTCACGGCCTTTTGGAATCCTTTCTCCTTTAGTAGCTTCACAACATCAAACACATCATGTACACTTAGTCCAAATTTAGAATCCCTTCCAGCTGAATGGGACCAATGTCCTCGTACCTTCAAATATGGCTTCATTCTGAATACAAGATTCGTTTTCTCCGGGTCCAATGAATTAGCAATCAGATGAGCCTCATGCAGAGACTCAATCGAAATCCCAATGTTATAGCTCTCGTCTATGCAATTTTTGATGTATTGTAAGTACTCGGGATCTTTTGCTCCATTGCAGATTATTGGCCGATGTTTCTCTTCCGCCAACACCGATTTTATGAGCACCAACTCTGCCTTGGTCCCTGCCTCGAGACCGTATTTTGGGTCCGTAAGAAGAACTTGAAGAACAACATCCCTTCTCTGATTCACCTTAATTGGATAAACCGCTCTGAATTTCCCCTTGTACTCTAGTTCCGCAATTGACCTGTCAAAGACAGAGCGCAACTTCCTAACTTGGTAGGATATCAACTGTGGAAACCTCAGGGTGAACGAGGATGTGTATTCTGGTCTTCCATTATTCTGCTCTTCCACTATTTCAATGATACTTGCGAAGGATATCTCTTG
>JBHLND010000371.1:0-3012 GCA_048937485.1 Promethearchaeota archaeon | reverse complement strand
GGATTGCGTTCCATCATCTTCCATAAAGCATCATTCATTACATAGAGCGACATGGCTACCGGTGGGATTCTGGTTAAGTAAAGCTCTAGGAACTCCCAAGTCTTCTTGGAGTCCCCTATGCTTTGCAGAATCTGGCTAAGTTGTTCTTCTGTCAAAGTGATACTTTGATCACCTTCTCGAAAATCAGCCTGCCTTTTTGTAAGTTGAATTGAGAGCTGTGTCAAGTTCTGGAAGGCTTCATAGGCCTCAAGCAAATGCCCCGTCTTCATTTCTCTTCTATAAGGAGTCCTACAACTCAAAACGGTTTCGCTTGCTGTTTCTTCATTTGAGCGTGAGGTCAAAGTGATTCGGAAATGTCCCTGTTCTGTTTTTGCATACTTCTCAACTGGTTCTGCCCAATCCTATTCCGGAAACCTATGTCTGAATCACTGCTTTACAAGGAATTGCGAACCAAGTTGATGAATTACCAGCCTACAGGCAATCACATATGCTCCCGATTCCGCCTTTCAGATAATCATAAAAGCGAGGACGGCCCGTGAGCTAAGATGAGGGGTTAATACAGTGTGGGCGTATAGACCTGGCTTGGTTCTATTTCCCAGGGCCTGTCTCGGATGTGGAACTACTGACTCATCTGCAATTCATAAGGAATACAAGCCATTCCTAACCATAAGATTCGGACGAACCACTTACTCCGTAAAGCCCGCATTGTTTCTTTGCAGGATGTGTCAGGATGAGGCCGACCTTCAAATCAAACTGGCACGAGATGCTATTCATCGCATGCCAATGAATAAGATAATGACTGGAATCGTCATAGGTGTTCTGTTCTCGATTATTCTTGCAGCAGTTGCTCTTCAGGTTTCCCCCCTAGAACACCTGCTGATGGGCGTCGCATTTTCTATCCCGGTTACCTATTGTCTGTTTGATTTACCGGCAAGGAATGCGCTTGAGAAATGGGTTGAGAAGGAATGGTTCAAGCCCTATGGACGGTTCATGACATACAGCGGAACTCAATTCGGATTCTCCTCTTTAGCCTACCTTGATCGCTTCAGAAAAGCAAATACTGGAACTCACTCTGACGACAAAGGGAAGACCTACCGGTATACCCCAATTACAAGCTATGAACTTGGTTGCTTGAATAATTCTCCCCACTTTGAAGTGAGGGATGGCATATCGGTTCTTGTGCCTAACAACAAAGACTCAATCCGAGTGTTCTCTGTAACTTGGGCTGTTCTTTTTTCACTTAGTTCCATCATGCTCTTTATCTCCAGTATCAATCCTCCCCTATTTCCAGTCATTACCTCCCTGGCAGTACTGTTGACGGTGATCGTCGCCATAACAAACCTAGTTAATGGTGCCCGAGAGTCACAACCGAAGAGGCATGATTCTGGGAAACGGAAAACAGCAAAGCCCGAGTATGAATTCATTTCATGCTTGCACTGCGGCTATGACAAGAACTCCGCTGATGCCAATGCCTGCAAGAGGTGCAATAAGCCGCTGAGAGGAAGCCGCTGGAAAGCATGTCAGAAATGCGGCTACTACTTCAATGAACCAGACTCGACTCTTTGTTTGTGCGGAGAGCCTCTCTAGACCTCAATCCTCATCTAAGTTTCTTCGCTTACAAATTAGGTCTGTAATCCAGACTACTGCGAAGATGAAGAACCATGTAAGACCAGCAAGTACTCCCAAGAATGGGTCAACATAGTAATTCGCAAAGGAGGGAATCCAGATCAATGAGGATACAGTCCAGAAAGCAAACATCACATATGATCTTTCGAACTTCCCTTGTCTATCGCAATTCCGGCAAATGGCTTCACGGACAACCAAGCAAACAGCAAACCAAATCCACATGGAATAATTCACTATTGCTAGAGTTTCGGACATTGCAGATGCTCCCCAATTTACAATTAGAAGGAAACATCGTTGGATGAAATGTGTTTTGAATGGTATAGTTGGTCACTGGACATCCTTTTTCCATAGAAGCTTCAGAATGTTGGTGCAAACTTAGCTTTCTGTTATAGACCTCCCAAGTATGAATAAATGTCAAAAGCGCATTCCCAATTTGAGGCACTGAACAGATGACGGACCAGATGGAGTTGATGGTGAAGTATCTTGTGCACCTTCAGTTCTATTCAGAGGAGGAAGGTATCCTTTTCAGTAGAGACAAGAAAGTTCGTGTCCACCTACCTGAAGCCAAATCCGTGGTTCTCGCTTTTGAGGAAGAACTCAAGCGTCCATTACAGCTGATAAGTGAGCGAAAGTATTCACAGTATTTGGAGCAGATAGCGGAAAAACTCCCCATCAGGGCGACAGAGGTTGAATGGGAGTTTCAGAAGAACATTCGCGAGCTTGGGGAGGGCGGCGTAACAGATGAGCTAGCCACCAACTTCTTGGTGGGTCCAATTAGATCGACTCTTCAAACTAGAGAATTCGAAGTCATGATGGACCGACTAAAACGCGAGGTTCGTAGACGACTGCCGGAGCCTCTTCAGGAAACAACAGTTGAAGGTCAGCTCTCAAAGCTATATTCCACCAATGATGAGTCAGTTTCAATTCTTTACAACCTTGTCTTTTTGAAACTACTATCATCCATCTATGGTGACTCAAGCATCACCGAGAAGGTCGAGTCATTAATAGAGCAGTATAGCGAAGAAGTCATTGTAAAACTGACCTCCTAAACATCAATTTGGATTTCATTGAACAGCGACAATGCGATAGACCTAAAACCATGACATGTCTTTCTCGCTGGTCGTGAGTACAATGTCTAGTTTGTATGGAAAGGATTTGCTGTGCACGCAGGACTGGAGTGTTGAGGAGCTGGAAAAGACCCTCGACCTTGCTTTTGAGATGAAGGCCAATCGTTATGACCATCCCCTGAACAACTGTCTTGACCGACGGACATTCATGATGTTCTTCTACAATCCTAGTGTACGAACGCGTCAGTCATTTGAGGCTGCTGCTACGGAGCTTGGGGGGCATTCCCAATTCTTGGAGCCGGGGTCAATGCGTCTTAAG
>JBHLND010000370.1:0-3016 GCA_048937485.1 Promethearchaeota archaeon | reverse complement strand
TCAAATCCATGTTAGACATGTCCGATGGTTTGTGAATTTCTTTGCTGAGCCGAAACTTGTTGGTGACGAACTTGATAGCATCTGCTCGAACTTGGAAGGCAGCATAGAACAGGCTCTAGTTGATGATCCATCGGTTGACAAACTAGCAATTGAGGTTGAAGCAAGGTGGAGTCATATTGCTGAGATGAATATGGGTGAGATGACTTGGCTGGGTGTTCTCAAAATTCAGACTGATCTGAGCCACGCCCGAATTGATGTTAGCGACATTCAGAATGTTTCGATTCGTTTAAGCAAGGTGCTCATGGAGAACTTTGAGGACCTCAATCGAGAAGGCCGAATAATGTTTGACATTGATTCCCCTCTTTATGTTGTTCTATCCTCAGACAAAACAGAACCACAAGTCCAAGCTTGGGATACACCCACAATTCAGCAGTACAAGAAAGCATTGGGGCCTTATCTGAATTTATACAGTGGTCAATGGCCAGACTATAGTAATGAACTCTACAATCGCCGAATTGAGCACAATCTCTCAAATCGAACGAGTGAGTTGCATTTCTATGCCAGAAATAGTGCTTTCCTCTATATCGAAGGCGAAGGATACAAGAAGTATTGGAGCTATGTTGAAGAAGTAATGGACCCTCCATTGGTTCGAGCACGCGGTGTCATCTTTGTAATGCTAAAGATGCAGGAGCTAATTCAACGCTTCCTTCAGGAGCTTCCCGAATTAAGAATGCAGGACATCTGTGATATTGAAGATAAGCAAGCAGAACTCGAGAGGACGAACCGGTCTCTTATGCAACTGATATCGCTTATTCGTCGAGAAGATATGGTCAATATGCGAGATCATGCCAGGGCGCTAAATGACCACCTGGTCAATCTCTTCCGAATTGAGGAAGTCCTCTCTCATGTTTCAAGTGAGCTGAACTACGTTCACGAATCTGTACAGATGATATATGAAGAAAAGAACCGCGACATCCAAGAACGTCAGGAGCGGCTCTTCCTTTATCTAAGCATCATCTTGGGCGCATCGGTTGTCACAGAAGCAATCAACATATTGATAGCTACCATTGAAGGAACCCTAGAATTTCTGATCATTCGGTACACAATGGCGTTTTCAATCATTGCCATATTTGCCTTCATTCTAATTAGAATTTTCAGGAGATGAGCAGTCTACTGACCGCTCTCTAAATGAGCATCCCTCCTGTCAAAATCCATACAACTAGGAGAGTCCCCATAATAGAGCCTAAGTAGATTCTCCCCGTCTGTTGGTAGAATGCCGTCATGATGAAGAAAATCCCAGCAAAGATTGGCAAGTATGCCATTAGAAATATCCCATAGAGGCCCATTAGAAGTACTGGACCCGTTCCGAAAAGGAACATGGGTAGGTAGTTAACAAGAATCATCACAAGAAGTGTGGACTCCATAGTAAAGACAATCTTGAGCCACCATATCATCTGGGTTTTCAATGGAGAATCGCATTCGGGCAACCGCATCATTCCGTAAGCAAATACGCCTCCATTGATTAAGAAGAATGGAAACACTGGCAGTATGTTGACAAGGAATTGGATGAACTTCTCTGCAGTCATTAATTTGAGAACAGGCCACATGTATCTGAACTCGATGCCAAGGAACAGCTGCGATGCCCCTACAAGGATGTAAAGGTATGCAATCATGACCACCGAGAGAAGTATGGTTCTGAAGATTACATCACGACTTTCAGGGTTTCCAAACGATTCGAAGCGACCGATATCTGCATGAGTGATGCCTTCTTCTCCAGCAGAGGTTCTTCTGAACCATAGCTTATAGAACACCCCAGCTATCAGGGCATTTACTAGAAACCAAAGGTGAAGACCATTTCCAGTCACTAAGAGAAAGATTGGAATAAACGCACCTAGTAGAGCACCTCCCAGCAAGCCAAGTGACGGTAGGATCAGGAATGTAATGCCACCAATGAGTGAGTTCAGGGTAGCATACCCCCACCAACTCCTTCCCTGAGTGGGGACCTTCTGCGGCAAAGGTCTTGATATCTTGTTGAAATATGGTATTTCCAAAAGAATGCTAGCTAATGGAATCAATGAAATCACTGATACAATCAATGCTAGTAGGGTCGCAGCTTCTCTAATCATGTAGGTCTGTGTTGACTCAGCAGATAGAGTAGCAGCTTCTGATGCACTCACTCCCGAAAGCGCTTGAAGCATCCATGCAGTAGTTTCACTCACTCCCTTGGGGTTCCATGTTGCTCCTGGATGTGTACATGGGCACTGTGCATACCTGTGCGCTGAGCCATCAGCGAAGCTCCCATATGTGAAATCAGCCTGGGCACTGCTTGCTGATGAGAGATTCTCGTTGTATGCTATCATCTCAAGGCTTTCCTGAAGAAAGTCAGACCTAGGTTGAGTGGTGAACAATTCCTCATAGAATGACCAAACTGCAAGATAGTTGCTCATGTAATTGTGTGTGGTGAGGTTGTAGGGTCCATCTGCTTGAATCACTATAGCGCGATGATCAGGATTAGCCGCTGCCACAGCCGCTGCAGTGCCCGCCCCCATACTATGGCCTACCAGACCCATTTGTGTTTCATCGACAAACGGAAGAGATTGCAGCCACTGATAGGCTGCATTGGCACCTAAGGTGGAATCGAAAGCTCCAAGGAAATACCCCATGATATCCACGATACGGTCTGAGTCGCCATGACTGATTTCATCCAGAGCTAAGGATACAATGCCTCTTCGAGCAAGCTCCAACGCGGCAGGACCTTCAGTGTCCTTATCATTATTCATCCCATGAAGGAGTAAGACTCCAGGAGCTGGATCATCATCTGTTGCAGTCAATGGACGATACAGCTTTCCAGTTACTGCTTGTCCGTTCTCGTCAACGATTCTAATATAGTCAACATCTATTGCTCCAAAGTCGGTCTGCACTGCATGACCTAGAAGTGCTGACCCTCCAATCAGAATAAGGCATAGAAATAGGAACTGCTTCTTTCTATTCAATCCAGCTAAGATTCCCATGAAAC
>JBHLND010000369.1:0-3016 GCA_048937485.1 Promethearchaeota archaeon | reverse complement strand
GCCAAGTCAGAGAAGAGAGCGGGTTCTTGAGGCACTAGAAAGTGTTGCTCTTATTCCTGCTGAGGATTACATTGACAGATACCCACACGAACTTAGCGGCGGGCAGAGACAGAGAATCTCAGTTGCACGCGCACTAATTCTGCATCCAGAGTTCATGGTGGCTGATGAGCCTGTATCGATGCTTGATGTATCAATTCGTGCGGAGATTCTGAACCTACTGCTTGACCTGAGAGAGCAACTGGGTCTGACCTATCTGTTCATTACTCACGACTTGGCCGTTGCGACCTACATTGCTGATAGGATTGCAATCATGTATCTTGGGAGAGTCATGGAAATCGGACCTGCTCACGAAGTTGCATTCAACTCAATGCATCCATATACCAGAGCACTGATTTCGGCTGTCCCCTCCGGAGACCCCACTGTGAAAAGGCGTGTTGAGTCGTTAAAGGGAGAACCCCCAAGTCCCATCAACGTGCCACCGGGTTGCAGATTCCATCCAAGGTGCCCGTTTGCTCAGGAGATTTGCGTTAGAGAGATACCTGAGGACAGAGACATGGGGAATGGTCATGTTGTGGCCTGTCATTTCGCGGGAGAACTTGGTGAAGCTCCCACATACTAGTTTAAGAACACTACTGGGCGGAGCACTAGATGCACCGCCTAGGTCCGTTCCTCTTTCCATCAATCAATCTATGAGAGGATGAAATGACCGACACTGCTGAGAGAGCAAAGTTCCTACATGCAATCAAGAAATGTCTGTCTGATGCTCATGGGTTTTTCCAGGATGCCATGGATGAGCTTGATGAGATTGGCAAAGGGTCGGTTGGCACTGCGATGACTCCCCTCGTAGGAGGATATGCAATGAAGGACCCAGAGGATAATTACAGAGTTGCGCTTATCAAACTTGACGCCGCAGAAAAAGCAATGCAGCCACTTGCCCGACGTATCAAGGATGGACGGGTGAATGACACGCATTTCAAGAAACCTGAAGCACTTGTCCTCTTGAAGGACTTAATAGAGTTAGATTACCAAATTCTTGTTGAAATGCTGGCTGAAAGGAGAGGACGAGAGTCCGTGTGGTATCGGCTCAAGGAACTAAGTGACAAGACTGAGAGCATTTTCCATCTTGTTGCTGAGAACTAGCAAAGATAATAACGTTCCAAATGCCCTGCCTTTAATGGGGAAAGGAAATAACGCGGTCTGAGAAAAATGAGTGACTCGACCACACTTGGCAAAATAGTGAAAGACCTAGATGGAGCCAAGAAGATACTCGATGATCTCAAGAAACGTGTTACACACCTAAGACATGGACTTGACCCTATTGAGAGAATACTTAGAGTAAGGAATCTTTCTGATGCAAGTTCAATTATCAAAGGTATACCCGGAGTTTATGTGATAATGCCAACTGCACTATGCCCCGGCGATCCTCTTGGAGAAACTGTCACAAATATGAACATCGACGAGAACCAGATTCCAAACCTTATCAAACTCGAAGATTCCAGCGAATCAGAGGAAACTTGTCGTTCATTGAATAGGGCAATTGAGGCTGAAAAACTTAGGTTGGAGAAGGAAGGAGTCCAAAGGCCAAGAGCCCTTCTCATTCTGCGCTGGAGCGATTTCTCGGCGCAAATTGACAAGGGCCCCGCAGCAATCATTGGGAAACGCTATTATGTTGCAGCTAGTAAGCAACTGAGGGAATTCGAGAAAACTCTTGAGAATTGTGGGATTGCAGTCTATAAGGATATTGGCGAATTCGGAGGTGGACCAATCTCCTATCATCTTACACGCTACTTCTCATCCCTCCAGGACATGTTTGTCATTCAAATCACAATCTCCAGAACTATGGCAGTGGATGTATCATTGATACAAAAGATTCTCAAATGTCTGGGTTCTATTTAGGTGGTCACCATGATTGAGGACGTTCCTGAGCTTGAAGAAAATCATCTGCCTTTTGCCCATGGCATTGAGGTGGAGCTTCAAGTCATCAACAGGGATGGCACATGGATCAAGGGTGAAGACATTCTTCAGGTTTTTGACAGGCTTGTAGCAAACGCAAAGTCACTTCTGGACAAGAGGATCCGGTCTGCTAGAGTCGAATCGGTCAGAAGGAAGTTCAAACAGTCATCTCAGACTGAAGAGGGAGAGAGAGGTTCACGAGTTGTTGCCCTTTATGAGAGTCCGGACGGGACTCCAAAGGAATACACCCTTTTGGGGCATGACCCCAATGTAACTAGTCTAACTTGGATACTCGAGGTTGCTACACCTCCATGCACTTCTCTTGAAGAACTAGCATGGTGGGTTCAAACCTTGGTAGTAATATCCTACGATTCGTTACCAAAGGAAACAAGAGCGATTCTCGTTTCAACCGGACTAAATCCCGCACAGGAATACCTCAAGAATCTCTCATTTGGTGAACACCATCATATCCTAGGTCCAGACGTGAATGAAGAGATCAAGATTGCCGTTTATAACATGATTCGAAACTTCATCCCACATCTTATTGCGTTATCTGTGAACTCACCTTTTGAAAACAAGAAACCTACTGATGAAGTTCATTTAGATGAAGAAGGTAGGGTTCGAGCTCCAAAATGCAAGAGATCTATTCGTCTCTTGCGGAACGCAACTCAACTGGGACCGATAAACGAATTCGAGCACATTCCATACTTGACGTCACATGATAAGGAGGGGTTTGCGAAGCATGTGAACCGGAGCTTTGCAAGAATGGTAGACTTGTATCCATTCACTGATTATGGAACTATAGAACTGCGCGTATTTGATACACAACTCTCTGTTCCAAGAAGAGTCGGACTCGCCATAATCCTTCAGGCTCTTGCTTTGAAAGCAAAAAGAATGGTGGAATCAAAAGAGAGAATTCCGGACGTGGGCCCCGCAGTTCTTTCAGTCAATAGAGCATCAGCGTTGTCTGCAGGTTTATGGGGCCCTTTTCGACCCAGTGATGCTCTGAAGGACAAAGAGTTCACTCGTATCTATAATCATGTAGTGGATGATAATGGAAACT
>JBHLND010000050.1:0-12235 GCA_048937485.1 Promethearchaeota archaeon | reverse complement strand
AGAGTCAAATCGGCCTCTTTCGTCAAGCATCGAGTCATCTATATGAACTGCAACAACCTCTGCAATGAAGAGATCATGAGCCCCTATGCTCTCTACCCTCTTGATTCTGCATTCCAGATTAATCGGACACTCCTCAATCATTGGCGAGCCAATCTTGGTCGAGGCGCGCGGGGTCAAATTGCACTCCGAGAACTTGTCATGGTCACGTCCCGATTTTGTGCCCGCAAAATCTGCAGCATCAAACTCGTTCACAGAAGGGATGTTCAGTACGAAATCTCCTGCCGCTTTTACCATCTCGTAACTGTGCCGTTGAGGCCTGATACCCACAACCACCGTAGGCGGTTTACTGCAGACATTCGCTACCCAAGACAATGTGATTATGTTTGGCCGTTCCTTACCGGCAACACTGAGTAGCACCACAGGACATGGCACCACAGCTGTGGTTGGATTAATCTCCTTCTTCATAGGAATGCAACAAGCTGCGTAGTTTAAGTAAATGTCGGGTGCGTCAGATTTAAGATGAACCTGAGACCGGCCAAGCTCACTAACCTTAGAGGGATTCTAACAATGACACGGGTTCTCGTAGCAGACGCATTGGAAGAGTCAGCAGTCAAGAAGATCAAAGATGCTGGCTTGGAGGTTGTTATCAGGAATAAGGAAACAGATGGCCCAATTGAGGAGCAAATCAAGGGGTTTGACTGCATAGTTGTCAGAAGCGCCACCAAAGTGACAAAGGAAGTCTTAGAATCGGCTGATGAATTGAAGCTTGTTGTTCGGGCTGGCGTAGGCTTGGATAACGTGGACCAAGACGCTGCAAAGGAGAAGGGCGTTAAGGTCATGAATACTCCGGAGGCGCCAACTGTTTCTGTGGCTGAGATGGTTCTGTCTCTCATGTTTGCAATATCTCGACAAATAACCGCAGCAGACAGCTCAATGAAGGATGAAAAATGGGAGAAGAAGAAACTGCAGGGGACTGAGCTTTGGCAGAAGACCCTTGGGGTCATTGGTTTAGGCCGCATAGGGTATGAAACCGCAAAGAGGGCAAAAGCACTTGACATGAAAGTCTTGGCCTACGACGTTATTGACATTGATAGTGCATGCAAAGAACTTGGTGTGGAGCGTACCGATTTTGATACACTCATCAAGAGCTCAGACTACATTAGCTTGCATGTGCCTCTGTTGCCTCAGACAAAGGGAATGATTGGAACAAAAGAGCTGGACGCCATGAAAGAAACCGCATACCTGATCAATACTGCACGAGGTGGCGTTGTTGATGAAGCAGCACTTCTCAAGGCCCTTGACGAAGGCAAGATTGCTGGTGCAGCTCTTGATGTGTTCGAGAAGGAACCGCTTGAAGACTGGTCTATTGCCAAGCATCCAAAGGTAATCGCAACTCCTCATGTGTCATCATCAACCAACGAGGCACAGATTAGGGTTGGTGATTTGACCGCAGACAAGGTCATTGCAGAGTTCAAGTGATGCATGTCCTATCTCCGCAGACAAATCGCTAGACCTTTAAGCGAATGAAATCGAATTGCAGTCGTTCACAGGATAGATTCTCTGTCCTTGAGTAACACCATTTCCTTTGTTTAGGCGGATACGTCCGCAGGGATGTGGCCCTCTGGGGCTGAACCACAAACAAAGCGAACTCGTAACTACAAAGGATGGTATCAGATGTGTCTGCATACAAGCACATGAATAAGACATGGATTGAGGAACAACAGCATCGTTCAGACCTTGTTAGGGGTAGGCTCATTGTCTGGAGAAAACAAGCAAGCATTGTCCGGCTTGAGAAACCCACTCGGCTCGGTAGAGCTCGATCGCTGGGTTACAAGGCAAAGCAAGGCTTTGTGGTTGTCAGGGTAAAGACTGGAAGAGGCCCTCGTGAAAAACCTCGGCCCAGAATGGGCAGAAAGCCCAGAAGCTTGGGTGTCGCAAAATACACCCCTCAAAAGTCTCGTAGATGGATTGCCGAGGAACGTGCAGGGCGAAAATATCCAAACCTTCGAGTGCTGAATTCGTACTGGGTTGGATCTGACCACCGGTGGCTATTTCATGAAGTGATTCTTGTTGATCCAAATCACCCAGTCATCTACAATGACCCAGAAATCAACTGGATTTGTGATCCTGTACAGAAAGGTCGTGAGAACCGAGGACTCACCTCTGCTGGAAAGCGAAGCAGGGGCCTCAGGAAAAAAGGCCGCGGTGCTGAGAAAGTCCGTCCATCGCTTGGTGCAAAGGGCAATCTCGCAAAATAGCTGCTAGATCCCCAATAGACGGGGAATAAAAGATGGTGACCATCGGGAGAATTGAGGCTCGAGCTCATTCACGGGCAACAGAAGTTCTGGAAAGAGTAGAGGCTGCCATAACCAATCTCTTTCCCTTATCCGTTCGTGAAAATCTAAAGATATCTCAAACGAAAGTTGAGGGCCATGCTCATATCCAAATGTCAATAGTTGCTGCTGTATTAACCAGCGAAAATGCCTGTCAGGCCACCTTGGACTACTTGGTCGACTCCATGAGCCCCAAGGACAAGAAATCAATACTACGAACTATTGATCTTAGAATAGACGAGGATTGCACTTTCTTTCTTAGGATTGATAAGCAGGAAGCATTCCTAGAAAGAATACAACTTGCAACTGGACCCGATGTTATTAGTGTGCAAGTGCACTTTCAACACCGTCCTCGTTGCAGTCCAGAAGATGCTTTAGAATATCTGTCAAGTAGATTTGGAAACGTTGGAGGAACCAGTTAATGCCAATTGACCTCAATATTGCCATTTCTGACTCGAAAGATATTGACTCCATTCTGGCAATGGGCATGAAGCTTGGCTTTAGGGGAATTGCTGTGTCTTTGCCAAACAATCAACAGATTGAGAATCCAAATGAGGGCATCAGAGTCTTCTCGAGATACAATATCCACGAAAAATCACTTGGCGCTGCCAAACGCGAATTGAAGCAGAACAGGTCAAAATTCTCTGTCGTGGCCTTTTCTCTCGGTCCGGTCAACCTCTCCAACTGGGCAGCGGAGGAAACTGGAGTAGATTTGCTGACTGTAGCTGAGCCTCTAGAAGATTGCAGTCTTCGGGATTCAACGGCCAAACTTGCAGCCTCTACTGGTACAGCCCTGGAACTTCCAGTTTTCCCGTTGCTTCAATGCTCTGGGCTTGCTCGGTCGAAGATACTGAAAGTATACAGGGAAACCGCAAAGAGTGCAATGGACGCAGGAATGCGAATTATCATTTCCAGCGGCTGTAAAGAACCAATTTGCATGAGAGCTCCAATGGCAATGAGTAATGTCGGAACACTGATTGGTCTTGACCGGATCCAATCAACAGAAGCCGTGTTTCGATTTCCACGAGACATAGTGGAAGCTAATTTGAGGAAATCTAGGCCGGAGCTTCTGGGGGTAGGAATGGAGCTAATTAGACGGGGTGAAACGAAGTGAGAAAGACTAGGAGAAGATACCTGCTCTTCACCCTCCACTCTGAGGGCGCTCCAGTGGATGAAAAGAGGCTTGTTAACGCAATCAGGAGGAATCTGCTTTCACTCTACGGAGAGATTGCTGTGGCTGATTCAAAGCTGTTCCTGAACAAATATGATGCAGAAAGTGGAGTTGGCATACTCCAATGTACCGAATCAATGCTTGAATCTGTGGCAGCAGCAGCTGCATTACTTGGTGTTGTTGATAATACAAAAGTTTCATTCGAGCCAAGAAAGACCTCAGGAACAATGAGGGGCCTTATTTCATAGATTCTGTCAAATCATGATAATCTCAATCTCATGGATTTTGTCGTCTTTCAATACATAGGCCCGACTCTCCCAATTACCTGTCACCTTCGAGGCGATAATCCACACAACTGGATTCAACCGCATATTTCGTTCATCACTGGAGGATGGTTTTGGAGGAGCTGGATGCGAATGAAAAATGGCAATCAATTCCTCGTTTCTGGTTTCTGCATCAATAAGAAGTCTGTATTCAACCTCAGGGTTCACTTCAAAAGAGGTTCTTGACTTGGCTGTATTTTCCATCAGCTCTACCCTAGCTGCATCAACAACATTTTCCTCTGTTGTTCCGAACAGAAGTGCAACTGCCTCAAATGGAAGATTTCGCTCTGCGTGTA
Source organism: Promethearchaeota archaeon (assembly GCA_048937485.1). Classification (GTDB taxonomy): domain Archaea; phylum Asgardarchaeota; class Thorarchaeia; order Thorarchaeales; family Thorarchaeaceae; genus SMTZ1-83. The sequence continues at coordinate 8,112 of JBHLND010000050.1, read as the reverse complement.
GATGGAGAAGTTCTAGGTTGGATGATGAAATCCGCAGTGCCAACTGCACCGCATTTCACCTATCCAACTAAAAGGCAGATTTGATGTCTTCAAGCACAATACAGGTTTCTATCTCTCCAACGCCAGGAACCTTTCCCAGCTGAATTTCTAGAAACTCCCTGAGCTTAGCAAGATCATCTACAGTTACCTTCAGTATAATGCCACAAGCCCCGTCCAAGAAGTACGCTTCATCAACTTCCTTAAAGTGCTGGACTTTCTTAGAAATCAATGAGGCTTCCTTCATAACGGTCTTGACTCTGATGAATGCCCGTATTTTGCGGCCAATCTTCAGAGGGTCTAGGATGACAGTGAATCGTTTGATATATCCCTCATCGACCAATCTCTTTACTCTTCGGCGGATGGTGACCTCTGTCCGTTTTACCTCTTCTGCAATCTCACTATAAGAACGACGTCCATCTTCTTGGAGCATTGTAATAATTCTCTGGTCGATAGGGTCTAGCTTCATTGTTTATCGCACTCTGCTATTAGTGATGCTTGCTATGCCCGCTATCGTACATATATATTAGCTGCTATGTACGAACCCGGTATAGTCCATGTCTATTATCGCCGAAGTTTTAATCGACATGAACAGAAATTTACCATTATCGACATTTTAGAGGACCCGAAGCTCCTCTGTAGTGATAATCGAATCCGCTCGCTCTGACATTATGGCATAAAGCTCGATGTGCTCTATTAACTGCGGAGATACGCGTATCTTCTTCTCAAGCAGCTCTTGAATCTGGAAGATTCCTGTTGCATTACTCATAACAACTTCAATGCGGACTGTCTTCGTATCCCCTTTCTTGATTCGAACTTGTTCAATTGCCATAGCTGAAGCTGAATGTATGTTTACACTTCCTGCTTCAAATGGTATCCTTGCCCGCCCCTTTGTCATGTCCAATGCATCTGCTACACCAACAACACCAGCTTCCACCGTAGTGGGTGGAGCCGTCATATCATGAGCATATATTGCATGGAGCACATGCCCTCTGATGTGCACTTGTCTGTGCTTATCATTGGGATACACTTTCTGTAGGATCCTATCTAGAATTGGTATTGCCAGAACTACTGTGAACATGTCATGATTTGTGCGGGAAACAACCATCCCGATATCATGTAGGTAGCATCCCAAGAATACTATTAGCTCAGCATCCTCTTGACCGCCAGTTCCTTCTTGAACAATAGATGGTTCCAGTTTCTCACTAAGTGCTCTAATGAGCTTAACTCCATTCATCGAAACGAGAAGTGAATGAGTATGACCATGGTCAGAATAACCCATTCTATCAATTGCCATTCTATTTGAGTCCTCAAGCAATGTTTGGACTTCGACATCATTTTCCAATTCTTCCAGCGCTTTCTTACATAGTTCATTGTCCTTGAGCGCCTTACGTACTCTGTCTTTCAGGGTGTATCTTCCTTTTTGTGTCTTAGTCATTTGTGACACCCTCTATTTCTTTCTTAATTGTCAAATTTGGATTTCTCCCCTTCTACTTAAAATGGTCTGACGTTCCATAAAAGCGGTTGCGATTTGTGCACAACTTCCTTCTAGGCGGCCATTGATTTCACTAGTTCCTGATTATCTTGAGAGAACCTTGGACTAGAACCGAGTCTTCTCTTCAGTATGTAATAACCCACTAGAATCATCATGTATGCTGAATATCCAAGTACTTCCAGAAACGATGGATTTCCATTATACCCAAAGATTGCCTTTGCCAAACCGCCAATCAGACCCTTGTCATGAAGCAACGGGTAACTGCCATCTGGAAGTTGGGGCGGATTGATATTCCATATCTCTATGGGACCGATTAGCAGAAGGCCTCCCTCCTGCAATTCATGAATACCGTAGGCAACCATTCCTGCTGCAACAAGAAGCAAGAAGGCTGATGTCCACTTGAACAGTGATTGCAGGCTGATCTGCAGAGACCCTCTATAAATCCCAATTCCAAGGCCAGCTGCTAGTAATAGTCCAAGACCAACTCCGAAATATATCTCCACACCATCTTGAACCACGAGTGCCATACTAAATAGAACCAGCTCAACGCCTTCCCGCAAGACCAGAGAGAAGCTAAGTAATGCTAGCCCAAGCCAGTTCTGCTTCTCGGTAGTTATCTGAACTGATTCCTGAATCTCGGTTGATACAGTGGCTCCCGCTTTCCACATCCAGACTATCATAGTAGTAAGAAGAACCGCAGCTATAAGAACCACAGAACCCTCGAAAATAGCAAGCATGGGACCTTCGAATGTACCCCACAGAAGACCCATAACCAATGCAATCCCAATACTTGCAAAGACTGCAACAGTTGCTCCTCCAAGAACGAATTTCCTCATATCCTCTTGATTCGATTTGCGCAAGTATGATAGCATTATAGCTATCACCAATGCTGCTTCTATGCCTTCTCTAAGTGAAACTATTGTGGGAGCAACTATCATATGAGCATAGAATTAACTATGGTTAATATCCTTTTTGCTAGGACCATAAGATTCACTCAAATACACCACTCAAGTCATACAACTTCCACCCAGATTGGACCTGCATACGTGAATCGCCCGTTATTTCCCACCACACGAATAATGTAGAAATCGACGCCTCCTGTATTTAGTAAACTTGGATCCATCGGATTATCACTATATTCATTGATGTAGTAGGATCCATCTCTCAGAACACAGTTCTCTATACCATATGAGGCTCCCGAAACTACAGCACTATCTGTGAAGGTAACATTGGCAATTGGCCCAGACACAGGAATGGATGTCAGTATTTCACCATTCTTTATTATCTCCACATCTGCAAGCCAATTCGGTGTCCAGCCAGGTACCACCGAGGCTGCAGTGTGTACGGTTGCAGCTGGTGCTCCATCCTGTAAAAGGAGTACCTGTATCCTACGAGGCGTTATATTATCAGCTACCCGTAGAACCGACCCATCACCAACTCCCACACCATTTATCGTGAAATTAAGGAAAGGACGCCCATGGTCCGAATTTGCATAGATACGCTGATTCTCAAGGCCAGAGAATATGGACCCTCGAGTCAAGGCCTGCGCATAAACAGCTGTCACACCTCCAGGATACGGATGCTCATTCCGTGTATGCCACATACTCCAAGGACGCTGGTGTCCAACGAACGCTGGCGTGTGACTGAGAGAATGGCCTGGATGACCATCATGCTCATCACTTGATGCATATAGTGTCATTCGATACCCCATTCTGAAGGCATCAATAACTGAAGAGCCCGGCAAGTAGAGTTGTGGTAGGTCGATTGCGCCCATGTAGTTAAGGGGGTTTCTCTGTTCGTAGAGAAACGTTCCGTGAACAGAAGCAACCTCAACTATCTTGACATATTTTGGATTCATATATGTCCAGTCCTGAATATAGGAGTTCTGAGTTGAATGGTGCGGAAGCGCTAAGGCTCTGCTCCCAGTAGATTCAGTGAAATCATCAAGTTTCGACCAGAGATCTTCAGGCCTTGGAAGATGAAGATACGACAGAATTGGGTCCCTTATCTGTTGGCTTCCACTGAAGATACATGTATAGTGTCCAGTCACTACATCAGTCCATTCCATACCGTGAAATGTCACATACTGATTGGGATCGTAAGCTGCATTAACTGCGTTTTCAAGGATATCAACAGACCATGGATTCCACATCAGTATCTCTCCATGGTCAGTGAGCGCTACGTAATCCAAGCAGGCAACTTGCCTTCCATAATAGAGGGAATGCTCTGCTGTTCCAGTTCCATCAGAGAGCTCCGTATGTGTGTGAAAGTCGCCCCAATAAATCCTCGAACCCTCTGCTCCAAGATTCGCTACGATTATTGGATTGCTGTAGTAGGTGTTTCCTGTCACTGAGTCATCAACCAATAGATAGTGAATTCCTGGAGTATGAACTGTGGCGGTGAACTCGTGCAGTCCATTGTCTTTGCCATCATTAATCTCATAAGCAATATCTGATCCAAAGAATTGTCCAGTGAAGGTGTAAGACTCCGGGAGGTCCGCAGAGATGGACGCAAGTGGAGCATAAGTTGTCAGATTGTAAGACTCGGTTGAGAAATCTACAGTTCCTTTGTAGGTTGCGCTCAATCGTTCATAAGCATCCCACGCCTCAACAGTAATCTCAAATTCGGAGCTAACATCAACCATGGACGGTGCATTAATCCAGAGTAATCGAGGTTCGTTATCAAACATGACTCCAAGGTCGATGTAGAAGGCTGACCAAACTGTGACGGGAGCCAAGACTAAGAGTAACATCATGCCAAGTTTCCCATACCTAGGCAGATTCGACACAACAGTGCTTATCCTAACCGCCAAATCCGAGAGTTTCTTTCGTTTTCCAAGGAAAATGCTCCAGATTATAGAAATAAGCAAGTAGCACACATATGGAATCGTGCCAAAAAGGAACGCCAGAATGAGTGGAGACCGAAAGAGTAGCACATGAGCCGCATATGTGCTGGTTGCGGCACAGATGGCAAGTACAATTCCATGACGCTTCCACACAGGATCTTGACTTAGAATGAAGAGTATAACGCCAATGCCTAGAGCAATGAAACTGAACCAGAACATATGTATCGTTGCTATTCCTATCAGAAGGATAGCAACGCCTATGACCTTTTGAGCTCGAGAAGGAACCTTTTCTTCAGTCTGGGAAGAAGCTGCAGTCAAGGTCTGTGGGTCTCCTGTACGAACCTGTTTGCCTTATAGAGGAGCAGTTCCACGATTGCAGAACCGACTCTTAAATTGAATCGGCAACGGATTCCTATTTGCGGCCTATGTACACTTGATAGACCATGAGTATCTGTAAGAGTAGGACTATGCCGTAGATCACAATGAATTCCCACCTGATTTGAATCTCTGAGATGAGGCTATTGGCAATACCAACACTAAATATTGCAGTCATCGGAAGAAGGCATAGAGTGCATCCTAGATTGCCGTACTGATTATCTCTTGCTGAACACTCAAGAGAGCAATAATGCACATTTCTGAATGGTGAGCTGATACTCCATATCCAGCTAACTTCAGGCTTTCCGCAATAGGCGCACCGTTGAGTTGGATCTCCGTACTTGCCTCTCCTAGACAAGATTTGCTTCCTCATTTGGCAAGTCGGCTTCAAATCTTATAGACCCTGTGGCTGTAATGCATCAGGACTCCCACCCCGAGAAAGCAGCTATGAACCACTGCCCTCTGTAGAAGATGGATGATAATTCTGGTAGGCTGATGGGTTTCAGGTACGCAATTATTCTCTAGTATTGACGATTCATGTCTGCTGTGATGTGTTCAACAATTGCCATCAACTGCTCTCCGGAGAATTCCGGAACATTCCAGTTGTATCTCGATGGCTGGTATGGAGCTCCATAGACAACAGCCTCTCCGGCAATGCATTCCTCTTGTGATACAGGAACTGAGAAAGTGCCTTCTCTACGAAACATACTCAATCCAGCAATGTCAACGCGAGTTTCCCATCTATAGAACATCCTTGGCAGTCGAATCTTCTTGTCTGATGCAGTTAGAGGCATTCCTCTGAAGGCAACTGCGATGAGATGTCCACTTGACCCATGGGCAAGTAGATACACATCATTGACCTTTGCTATGGCATAGCGTCTTGCCAGTGTCGGTTCAGTTGGACTAACACGTGCCAGTATATCGAAGCCCTTGAGCAGTATCATCGTTCCTAGTCCGTAGAAGGCAAGAAATACTACTCCGATTATTGCCAGAACCATAGTACCTACAAGGGTTCCAATGAAAACTTGGTCAGAATACTCTGCAGGTGCCAAGAGTGGAACAATGAAGGTCAATATGGGAGTGAATAGCAATATCACTCCGCGGGTGGCATGCCTACGTGCAGACGCTCGGTATTCTTCTTTAACGCGTTCAGTGTCAGCTGTTTCTTGATATAAATCAAAATCCTCGTCACTCTGGAAATCGTCGAATTCTCCCGTCATCCTAGTTCTATCTTTACATCTGGGTTCAAAAACTATTGCTCATGAGGTTGGGTGTTCGCCAGCATTGAAACACCTCATTATATGCAATTCTAGGGATTAATCTAGTACCCATAGCATATCAGCCTGAAAGGATTGTGCTAGCTGTTTGACCGAATTGGAAATTAGACTCTTCGTTGAATCAAAACGAATCTCAACCTCTTGTGCCGATTTTGACTCGCTAGGTCATGAATGTGCCAACCCGATGAGAACTGGAGCCTATGGTCGAATGGGATCTGAAGGAATAACACTGGATCAAAAACAGGGAATTCTCTTGGACGCGGCAACTCGAGCTTGCGACCGGATGAAATGGAATCTAGTAATCGAAGATGTTTCCAAGTGGGGATTCTTGAAGAAACTTAGATGCAAAGAGGCTGTCCCAAGGCTTGTGGGCAATGGCAGGATAATGACAGTAAATCCAACAAGTCCATCATCAGACGAGATAATCCGGTTCTTCACAGATGAGCCACTGGAGATAACCTCTGCTGACGAGTAAATCCCATTTGGTGAATGCCTAATGAATGCGGCAACTACAAGAACCAGCAAGCCAAGAATCGGGAAAGAATCAGTCGAGGGGGTAGTGATCGGATTGGAAATGACCGATTGGGCAGGCTTCAATTCCGGACGAATTCTTGTCACAACCGATGCAGGAAATCGTATCGAATTTCGCTACGGTAAAGACTCCACCGGAGATTTGCCAAGTATTGGAGATTATGTGGACATCGAATACTCTGGAAAAATGCTTCTGGAAATCTCTGAAATTCGGATCTCAAGCGCTCAAAGAGTCACAACATCAGATCGAGTGTCTAAACGGGCAACTGGTTTGAATCTCATCGCTGGGCGGCCCAAGGGGGCTGCTATATTCACCATATCCCAAATTCTGGTAGCTATAGCTTTGTGCATTGCTGGGTGGATAACAGGGATTACGAAACATGCTGCACCCTACATCCTAGGTTTTGTTGCAAGCTTTCAGATTTGTCTTGCATGGCTTGTCTGGGAACACACTGCTGAGTAGTTGACATACCATGAAGCCCTTATTCGAAATCCAGAATCTCAGAGCAGTAATCCCAAGCAAGAAGGGGGATCTTGTACTTGTAGATGATGTATCACTACGAATCAATCCCAAGGAATGCCTGGGACTCTTGGGCGAGTCAGGTTGTGGCAAATCATCACTTCTCATTGCCGCCCTGGGTCTGTTCCAAGTCACTCATAGATTCAAGGATGCAAAAATCAGAGAGGACTGGATATTCCCCTTCCAGTTTGAACACGAATCTGAAGACACATGGAACAAGACAGTCACAGGGCGTGCGCTGTACAACGGCATAGACTTGCTTTCACTCAGCTCCATTGAACGAGCAAGATATCTTGGAAGTCACATCTCATACATTCACCAAGCACTTGCAAGTGCCTTAACACCAATATTCAGCATTGGCACTCAAACAAGCGAACCGCTTGAGATTCATGAACCAGATATGCGTACAGAAAAAATGAGGGACCGTGTACTCGAGTATCTTGATCTTGTGAGTCTTGCAGACGCGAAGGACAGATACGTTCTAGACCCTAGCAAATTCTCAGGTGGTGAGGCACAAAGAATCAAGATTGCAATGTCATTGATTGCTGCACCCTATCTAGTAATAGCTGATGAGCCAACCTCTGCTCTAGACGTCACAGTCCAGGCACAAGTGATAGGTCTCTTTCAAATGATCAAGAAGGAGTTCGATGTCGCATTAGTAATCGCATCCCATGACGTCGGGGTAATAGCTGAGCTCGCAGATCGTGTAGCAATCATGTATGCTGGAAGAGTTGTGGAGGTTTCTATGACCAAGGAAATGTTTCACAGTCCAAAGCATCCATACTCTCAAGGACTAATGGCCTCATTTCCGACAATAGCCATGATGCGCATGGCTACAGGACGCGAGCGGCCCAAGCTTCGAGGAATATCGGGAGCTCCGCCAAATCCAAGAGAAATTCCTGAAGGTTGTGCATTTCATCCGCGCTGCCCCTATGCTTCTGATGTCTGCTATACTAAGAAACCGACCATGACAGATTTGGGAAACAATCACTTAGTTGCCTGCCATCTCTATTTCGAACGTCTGCCTAGTGCA
>JBHLND010000049.1:0-12277 GCA_048937485.1 Promethearchaeota archaeon | reverse complement strand
CGTCTAGTAGTTTAGAATCCTCTACGAATGTTGCTATGCTTACCGCACTTTCGAGATGTCCTTTAGCCTCAAGATTTTGTCCAGCCACCGCAAGTACATCACTACGGATGAGAAGAGTTCGCGCATAGAGGTGCTGCAAGCCCTGTTCTTTAGCAATCTGTGACAGATCATCAAGGTGATAGGCTGCGCGTGAAAGGTGTTCGGGATTCTTTGTTTCCTTGTGAATCTGAAGGAATGTTCTTGCAAGCTCTAGCTCAACTCTGACAAGCATCTCGAACACAGAATTGTCCTTTGCAAGCTTCAGTAGGCTCTCAAAGGTTGACACTGCACGTTCATGCTTCCCATTCTCCATTTCGAAAATACCCTTTGCATAGAGATAGGAGCCTTTTCTGATTGGCCGCTCTGTAGCCTCGGCAATTTCCCTGGCAATTTCAAGGTACTTCAGAGCATCTCTCTTGTTTCCAATCTTTGCGAGTAGTACCGCATACCATGCATATATCTCCACGAACCCCTTCTGAATCCTGTCTTCAATCTCGACTGCTTCTCTAAGGTATTTTTCGGCATCCTTGTACATTCCCAGGATTGTTGCAATCTCTCCGAGGTTTGCAAGACTAACAGCACGCCCAAGGTCCATCTCCATTAGGTTGAATGACTCGGTAAAATAAGTTAGAGCTTCTTCAAGTCTCAATGAATTAAGCCTTAGAGTTCCAAGGTTATTCAGAGCCATTGCAGTGCCAAGACTAAATGAGAGCTCCTCGCTAGTGTTCTTCACTTTCTGATAGTGCTCTTCTGCTTTTTCGAACTCACCTACCAAATTGCAGATGTTTCCCCTGAGGTTCTCTACAAGAGCCAGAAACATTCGATGTTTCTTTGCTTGGGCCATGTCCTCAAGACTGTCAACGATACGCTCTGCTCGTTTTGCCTGACCCACCTCATAGAGGAGTGTTCCCACTACATAAAGCGTGAACATAGTTTCTGAAAGTGGGTCCTCAACTTGTTCTGGATACGTGTCAAGCAGATTATCGAACTCCATGACACACATGATAACATTTGTGTCCCTCTCAGCGGCTGCCTGTAAGACCTTGACCGTGCTTAGCCGTATCAAATCAGAGGGATCTGGTTTCTTGCTGGAGGCTTCTTCTATGGCAGTCAAGGTTTCCTTGAGCCCCTCGTTATCCGACATTACAAATTGTGCGATGGCTCTTAGACTTAGGACTTGTACACTCTTGGAGCTGGATGACAAAAGCATCGCTTCAGCCATTCGCCCTCTAGTTAAACTCGCCTCGACACCCAAACGAATTGTGATGTCTTTGGGCCTCTTCTTGGCAATCTCCTTAGAAGCTTGCTCAATGGCGGCATTCGTGAACGCCTCAAAGAAGGACGTCTTTTTCTGATTCCTCTTCGTCACGCTCATAATTGCGGCCCAAGGTATATCCTCTTCACTTGCCAAATGATCAAATTCTGGAGGCACCTTTCTCCGACTCAATCCACACACTCAGCTTCCTCTGGCCTGTAACGGTATTGGGTCTTGCGGTTATCGATTTATTTTCATAAGTAGGATAGCATGTAGCATAATCTTCTTAGATAGCTAGTCACTGACTCTAATCACTATAAACAGAGGCCTCTACTTTGCTTGATATCCTGGAAAAAGCTGCTGAAACTGGTCGGAATCTTGGTGCATCTTATATTGAACTTCGAGGAGAATCTGGCTTTATAGAATACATCCAAATGGAAGATGGCCGCGTCAAAGCATTGACTCAGAGAATTGAGAAAGGCGTGGCAATTCGTGTTCTTGCAGAAGGTGCTTGGGGATTTGTTTCAACAGGCAACATTGATGCCTTGGACAAAGCAGTTACCGATGCATTCTCAATGGCAAAAGCAGCAGCAGCCACACGGAAGGAACCCATTAGTCTAGCCAACGCAAAAGCCTATCGAGAGAACATCGACCTTAAAGTCAAGAAGGATCCGCGAGATGTACCGATAGAGGAGAAAATCAAATACCTGAAGGATATGACTAAGGTCGTTCGGAATTATGATCCTAGAATCTCAGCATTCAAAGTAGAGCTTCGTACTGCTTCAGGTCACAAGTTCTTGGTGACTTCAGAGGGCTCCAGAATTCAATCCAGGATAATGCTGGCGTGGACTCTTCCTTGGGTTTCCGCAAAGGAAGGAATTCGTCTAAGTGCAGCCAGGTACGAAGACGCAACAACTCACGTAGGATGGGAGTTCTTCGAAAAACATGCAACGCCTCAATATATAGGCGAGAACGCTGCAAGACGAGCAATCCTCCAGCTTGAAGGTGTGCCAGCGAAACCTGGTTCATTTCCATGCGTTACTGGTCCCCGAGTTATCGGAACCCTTGCTCATGAAGCCTTGGGGCATCTTGCAGAGGCTGACCTGACTATACAAAGTGCATTCAATGGCAAAGTCGGCGTGGTTGTTGCAGCTCAGGGAGTCAATATGACTGATGATGGCACCTTGGAAAACCGCATCGGTTCAACCAAATTTGATGATGAAGGTGTTCCCGCCACACGTGTTGAGATAATCAAGGACTCGGTTTTGACCGAGCTAATGACAAATAGGGAGTATGCCAAAAAGAGTGGCCAACGACTAACTGGAAATGCTCGAGCTGAGAGCTACCGTTCCCCTCCTATTATTCGCATGCGCAATACCTACTTTGAAAGTGGTGACTACAACAAAGAAGAGCTCTTCGAAGACATAGAATTTGGCTACTACTGTGCAGATTTTCGAGGTGGGCAGGCTCAGATGAACGCGAGCTTCCAAGTTGGTATTCAGGAGGCCTATGAAATAGTTAATGGCGAGATTGGAAGACCGGTCACAGACCTTTCCATATCAGGTATTGCCACTGACTCCTTGTTTAAGATCGAGGGTGTGGCAAAGGAGGAAGTTGGATGGGAACTTGGCCGATGCGGAAAGGGTCAAGAGGCCTTTACTGCATCCGGAGGCCCTCATATTCGTTTCTCCAAAGGTGGCATAACTTTCGGAGGTAAGAGCTAGGGGGTCATAGAGATGAATGAGAATGAGCTTCTGGAATTCTGCAAGAATATAGTTATGGAGGGCATAAAACGAGGGGCTGATGCAATTGAAGTCCTTGCGAATCTTGGGAAAGAAGTCGTGTCTAGCATTCAAATGGCTGAAGTTAGCCAAGTAAGAAGTGTTGATTCTGCTGAGGTAGCGATTCGTCTTTTCAAAGGAAGAAGAATGGGTTCTGCCTTCACCAACATTTCAACACTGGAGGCAGGGATTGAGGCTCTTGAATTGGCTCTTTCTGCGGCAAAGGCTACGACCCCTGATGAAGACTGGGTGTCTCTGCCCACGAATGTTGGGACATACGCTACTATGACTGACTTCTGGTATGATGAGGTTGCGGCGTGTGATCCTTCGCAAGTTGTCAATATCTCCAGGAGTCTAATAGAAGAGGGCAAGAAGTCGGAGCCAGGACTTATTCCGGTTGGCGGGGCATCAGGGGCTTTTTCATACATTTCTGCATATGCAAACAGCAATGATGTTGAACACGCCCAGAAGGGAACCGCCTCGTATGGCTCTCTTTCAGCTGTTGCTCCTACTGAATCAGGTATGACGCCTGGAACGGTCTTCTTTGAGCTTCAAAGAAACATGAATTTGAATATCAATAAAATTGTGCAACCAGTTGCTGAAACTATTCGTCTCTGCAAAAGGACTGCTGATGGAAAGACTGGGAAGCATACAGTGATTTTGCATCCTCAGGCATACGCCCCGATTTTCCAGAATACACTGGTGCAATCTGTTCGTGGTGATAATGTTGCTAGAGGCACATCGAAAATAGGTGATAAGATTGGAGAGAAGATTGCATCAAGTCCCGTAACGATAGTGGACGATGGACTTCATCCGCGTGGAATCGCCAGCTCAGAAGCGGATGATGAAGGGGTTCCAAGGAGAAAGACGACTATAATCGAGAAGGGCGTCCTGCGCTCCTTCCTTTGGGACACTTATTGGGCCAATAAGATGGGCGTAACAAGTACAGGCAATGCAAGCAGGAATATGCGACAAGGTCTTGTTGAGATATCCAAGACCACGTTTGTCTATCAACCTGGAAACCGAATGATTGAGGAAATCATTTCCGAAATTGACCATGGTTACTACATCCAGAGTGTCCAGGGCGCCCACAGTGCCAATCCTGAATCTGGTGACTTCAGTGTTGTTGGAAATCCTGCCATGCTTATCGAAAATGGCAAACTCGCTGGTGCTGTTCATGGGTTAATGCTAGCAGGGAATACATTTGACCTCCTATTACAAGTGAAGGAAACTGCAAGAACCCCTATCTATCTCCTAGGAACCATAGGACCCGAAATCGTGATCGAGGGTCTCTCTGTCGTTGCAAAGGAAGACTAATTCCTGACGAGTATGAAGCTCTCTTTCTCACTGTTTCCACTCAAACTAGCAGCATGGGCAACAGGCAAAAGAATATCAGTAGAGCTTTGGGAACCACAAGATAGCACCTTTGAGGGTGGCCATATGAAGTTTCACTATCTTGTGCTAGTCTTGCTAGCATTTACCGCTTTCATTCCCGTAACTGCTGCGATAGACAGTCAAAGCCACTCTATGATATTCTCTGATGGCTCTTCTATCGACCCTCAGTTAGAAAGGATCTTTTCAGATAGCGACCATCCGAGTGGTCAAGAAGTAGGAAGTCACAGAGTACTGCTTCAATTTGCAGACGAGTTGAGTGCGGAAGAGATCGTGTTTGCAGAAAGCATTGGCCTCACTTTTGAGCGACATGGATCATCAGTCATTAACGTTGGCTGCATTTATTCTGGGACATTGTCCAGTCGGTCCTCGTTAAATGCTCTATCAAGCTTGGGACTCGTTCGTGTGTCTTCGGGAGAAAAGCAGTATGTCCCAGCCATTAGCTCATCAGTTCCAGCCATCAGAGCTCCCGACGTTTGGGAGAATCTGCGATATGGCGGCGATGCAATAAATGGAACCGGAGTGAGAGTGGCAGTTATTGATACTGGAATTGCTTTCTTTCACCCTAGCTTCTGGAAGCAGTCTTCGGGTGAATATGATGTCATTCAATCTGGTCCTAACTTCTATGTGGATTTAGATGGCGATTCCGTTGTTGATGAAAACGAAGGCCCCATCAATCACATAGATATTCAACTTCCTGAGAGCATTGAGGTGTCTAACGAGTACATGTATATTGATCATGAAGTTGGAGGCTTTCAGCTCGGGGATGGTGACATCTGGCTTGGAGGTGTCGATTCGAATTCAAATAACCGAATAGATCTGCCAGCTGAAAATGTGGTGCTTCTTAATGAATCCAAGGTTGAGCTTCTATATGACCAATTTACGGGACTGGTTTATCAAAGAGGCGTGAACCTAACTTCAGCATACAGCATATCTGACTACCATGGACATGGATCACATATTGCTTCGACAATAGCAGGTGGTCAGCCAGGATTCACATCATATGTTGGTGTTGCTCCAGGTGCGGATTTGGTTATCATCAGGAGTCCATTGGCTTCGAGCGATGTGCTCGATGGAATTCATTTTGCAGTTGAAGTGGATGCTGATATCATCAACATGTCCTTCTCTAGCTACCTGGGTTTCTTGGATGGCACAGATTTAGAGGATTTGGCAATAACTGAAGCCTTTCTTAAGCATGGAGTGTTGACGACAACTGCGGCAGGAAATATGGGCTCTTTGGATAAACACGCATACTTCTCTGTTCCTTCCGCATCTGAGGAGAGCGCTACACTCGACGTCTATTTGACACAACATTCAATACTAGAAAACAGTCCCTTCGTTAGTGTTCTTTGGCAGAGCGATAACGATGATGAGCATGTGATTTTCACTCCGCCAGAAGGCGATCCAATTGATATGGGTGCCTTCTCTGAGATTGTGGGAGGTTCCTTTGTTGTTGAAAATCCGAGTCTCAATGCCTACATGTTCGCTGATGTGAGTCTTAGAGGCATGAATAATGTCCTTGTTCAGGCTTCAACAAATGATCACAATTGGACCTCCGGAGATTGGCAAATAGGTTTGGAGAATCCTTCAGGAGGTGCGGTTACTGTTGATGTGTATGCATGGGATGGCGATTGGGACCACACGTACCTTGAGTTCATTGACAAGGTTGACCATGCAAGAACAATAAGCTCTCCTGGCACTTCTGATCTCGCCATAACCGTGGCGAATTATAATGAAGGCAGTGGAATCTACTCAACCTCAAGCAGGGGCCCACGAATTGACGGCGCTCCAAAGCCAACAGTAGCGGCGCCTGGAGTTAATATTCAAGCCGCATCGCTGAGGCTCACAGATCCCAATACTCTATGGATTTCCAGGGGCGGCACAAGTATGGCAAGCCCCCATGTAGCAGGCATATTGGCTTTAATAAGACAAAGCTCCGGAGCTGATTCAGGCTGGAAAGAATACACCGCCTTGGTAGCTGGCGCTGGCGCTACACTGACTCACTATGAAAATCCTGATCCATCTTGGGGCCACGGCCTCTGCGATGCATTATGGTCGGTTCAACATGTGAATGACGCAAATCTGGATATTGGCAGTACTCTGAATGAATGGGTTGGATATCCTAATTTTCTGTCATCACCAATCCTTTCAAGCATTGAAGGTGCTCTCGACATTCGAAGTGTCAAGGTTCATCAATCCGTAGATGAATTTGGAGTTGCAGTGACTTTCAGAGATGTTCCTGATTTCAGTAGTGACAATTTACTCAGCTTGCGCTGGAACACTGATAATAATCTAGGAACCGGCTCAAATGGATATGATCTGCTTGTGAATGTAACTGGCGGAACCTCTGTTGTGTATGAGTGGAATGGAAGTAGCTTTATTCCGTCATCTCTTACATCGGATAGCTGGACCAATTCGTATACGGCTTTTATCAGGGTTGACAGAACTCCGTCGATTGTACGAGGTACAATTTCTCTCATGACTGGCAATACCTCCCTTGCATTGGCTGACGAAACTTCAGTTGGACTCCTAGTAAACCAGTGGAGTCCCTTGGTTGCGAATCTGATAGTTGATTATAGTTCTACACAATTCACAATATCCTTGACATTGGATGATGAGGACAGCTCCATCGCAGAATATGCGGCCTTTTGGAACGTAAGAGCTGGAAACATGAGCTTGATCCTCTCGGATGAGGAGTTCGGTCTGCAGACGGTAGAAATCATCGTTAATAGGGATCTATTGGACTCCGCTAGTCTAAGCAGTATTTGGCTAAATATCAGCGATTCCGAAATAAGCTACGTACTTCCTCCAGTTATCCTTACTACCTCTGATCTTACCGAATTCAGCATCGTGTCTGCATACCTCGACCAAAGTGAAGTGCGTGTTGGTCCTTTTCTCAATCAGATTCTTACGGGCCGGATTGTTGTAGAAGGCTATGCTTTGGTTGAGGAAGTACGGATTGAATTCCGGGCAGTAGCAAACTTCACCGTTGGACTGGCTTTAGACGGTGTTGATGGAGTCTATAACGTTAGTCTAATTCCGAGTATTCCAGGAGGTCGTTATGAAGTATATGCATTGGCCATTGGATTCTACGGTGAAACAGTAGAGTTACATATGGGCTCGTTATTAGTTGTGGAGGATAACTCGGTGGTCGTCTTGATAGCAATCATCGCCATTGCAGTAATTGTAGTGGCTTACAACATTCCACGTTTGATTACACGCTTTCGAGGAGAGGGTTGAACATGAAGGTGCTGGTGATTGGCTATGGGCCTGGCGGAGTAGCGGCAGCAACTGCTGCTAGAGCATTCGATTCGAAGGCTGAGATTACTATTGTTACCGAAGAAGAGATCCCGGCACACAAGAAACCTGGTGCTACAATGGTTCTGGAATATGGGGACACAAGTGAACTCAACATCAGAGAATGGAACAGAGAAACCCTTGCTGCCAAGAGAATCAACCTGATTACAGGAGCTTCAGTGGTGGGCGGAAATCTCCGGAAGAACGAGTTAGAGCTGAAGCCCCGAAAAGGAGAAACACAAAAGCTGCAATATGATCGATTGATCATCGCCACTGGGGGCAAGCCTTCCATTCCCAGTATTCCTGGTGTCGACCTTCCTTTTGTGTATACGATACAAACCGCTGCTGACACAATGAAGATAACAAATGAATTATCATCAGTAAACTCAGTAGCAGTGGTTGGTGCAGGCTTTAGCGGACTTGAAGCAGCTGAACGCCTGCATAAGATTGGGAAGGATGTTCATCTCATTATTCGATCGAGGCTAATGCGGCGTCTCTTGGAGCCGCCTATGAGCGACGATCTATTGACCAGGATTTCAAGGGGTATTCACATACATCTTGGTGAGGCGCCGTCAGCTGTACTTGGTGATAGTAGAGCAACCGGTATTCAACTTGGTGAGAAGGTGCTACCAACTGATGCAGTTTTAATTTTGACTGGAGTGAAACCCAATACCAAGTTGGCCGAAAAGATTGGTTTCAAACCGGGTTCATTGGGCGGAATCCCCGTCAACAAGCAAATGGAGACTGAGGTAAAGGGAGTCTATGCAGTTGGCGATTGTGCTGAGATGTCGGATTTCCTTACAGGCAAACCTATTCTCATGCCAGTAGGAAGCACAGCAGCAAGAGCTGGCCGACAGGCGGGAGTGTCTGCAGTTGGAGGGACGAAGGTGTACAAGGACACATTTCTCCGGCTACAATACGATCGTATATTTGGCACAGACATAGTATGCATTGGTCATTCCTCAGTGACTGCCTCAGCACATGGTATGTCAACAGAAGTTGAATATCTTGAGGACCAATTTGAATCGATGAAGGTCGCGCTCGTCACAAGTCTAGACGGTCGCTTGATTGGAGGGCAGGTAATTGCTTCTAGGATGGGTGCTCGTGTGGGCTATGAGATAATGGATCGTATTGACCAAGGTCTTTCCCTTCGTGACTCTCCTCTGACAAAAGGTCGACATGATCGGTTGCTGGAGTTGCTCGAAAGGAACTTAGGACCTATTCAATAGCCGGAGGATAGTGCTCTTCAAAGGAATCTCTAGACCGACGTTTCCCCCTTCTATGAATTCCGGCCCTATTCAAACCTACATAGAGTAACGCGCTACCGGTGACCGCAAGCAGGCCCCAAGTAACGGTAACGACGAAAATGTCATCAACGGCATCAAGGCGAATCATAAAGGTTTTCCTGAAACTCCTAAGATTCCCATCTGAATCTCGTGCAACAATTGAAACCTCATAGAACCCGCCGCTCTCCAATATGAACGATGCTGTATACTTGTACCCAAGACTCTCGACAACAGTTCCTGAAACAACAGCTCCATCTTGAGCCTTTACGGTCATGGTAACTTCAACGAGACTATCGTCAAAAACATAGGCTGTGAAGTTGGCTATTTCTCCAATACCCGCGGATTCTATGTCAATATCATAAATTCTTGGGGTTGTTGGAATTATTGAGCTAGCGATATTCCTTAGCATACGCAGGTTATCTGCATTGCCTCTAATTGCATCATAGAGAATGTCATCATAGAGCGTAGATCCATCAGAGATAACAATGACGCGTCCATTTCCATATTCCGCAGTGGCAACAATTGCGTGAGTTTTCTCGGCATCATACCAGAATAGTCCTTCAGCGCCCGCGACTGCAGGGTCAACGTGGAGAGTACTTCCTGACAGCACATAGAGATTGGATACTCCATTCATGAGTGGATGATTCTCCACTGCGCCTCCATAATCCACACCATAGAATAGGCCAGTCTGATCATTAGGCCCTTCCCCTATCCCAAATGGCTCACATTGAATTCCAAAGGGTTCAAGGATTCTATTATACGAATTGATTCCAAATGAGGCAACATTTGCAACATTGTCGTAGAATTCCGAAAGCATTATGAGGATACCTCCTTCTTCAACGAATTCGTGCAACGCATTTATCTCAAAATCACTGTAGTCTGTTTCTGTGTCCATTATTGTGAATATCTCTGTTGCAGCTAAGTCTTCACTACCTATCCGGGCTGTATCATAGGCAACTCCATTCCCAAAAGTGTCCATGATGACACCTTGTTCTCTAAGATATCCACTGAAGTATCTGTACGCTGATGGATCATCCACGTCGTTATCATGATGTGCCATATCCACAAGCATCCGCCCACCATAGGCTGTAATCGTTAAGTCGAGGTCGATGCTAGCAGCAATCGATGACCCTGCTAGAGTCAAATTACCTAAATACCTACCAGCAGCATTGAGAGGCAAATCCTCGGGGATTTCAAGGCCAATCTCAAAGTGTGTGTATCCTACTCCCACACTGATAGTTCCAGGTGTAGCGTACACGAATTGACTCGCATTGCCTGAGATAATAATTTGTGCGCTGCCTACTGGCTGAGTTGAAAGAATCGTAACATTCTGACCTGGCCGGTCATCACCCACGATGAGTACATTGGATGTCCCTGGAAGAGTTGGGTATCTTCGAGGTGTCATTATTGTAATGTCCCCGGAAGTTGCCGTTAGAATCTCGTCTGCTCTTGAAACATTAGCCAAGCCCCAGCCCTGTTCCATCGGGTCCGCGTTGAGATCAGTCGCACCTTCCATAAGTGCTACCTTGACCTGCAAAGGGGTAATTGCCGGATATTTATCCATCAACAGCGCGGCGAGCCCAGCAATCTGTGGAGCAGAAGCTGAGGTGCCTGACCAAGATGTGTAAGCAGAGCCAAATTGACTTATGTTGTAGGCGGGGTACTCAAAAGGACTTACTCCACTGGCACGACCTGAAACTACAAAGTATCCCGGCGCTACGAGGTCTGGCTTTGCATAATACCCAAGAGGTTCCGTGACAGTTCGGTGAACTGGACCTCTGCTGCTAAATGCAACAATCCCCGCGGATCCTGAAGAAGAGCCTACAGAGATTGCTTCATCAACAACGGCAGGGGAGTTCATTGTGAAGGGTGCTGGTCCAGAATTGCCCGCTGCGATAACAACTACAACGCCTCTTGAGATTAAATCACGTGTCATGGCCAATGAAGGTTCAACGAAAAATGGATCATCAAACCATTCGCCACCAAGACTAAGGCTGAGGATATCCGTTCCTTGGTCCGCCGCCCATTCCATGGCTTCCGCAATCTCCGTGTCATCTCCGGCACCATTTGCGTCGAGGACCTTTATTCCCAATAGGTTTGCCCCTGGGGCTGCACCTGTTAAGATTCCTCCGCTGGATTCACCTGTCCCCACAGCATTCCAAGCACAAGCAGTCCCATGCCCATTGTCATCATAGGCGTCAACTCCGTTTGATGGGTCCATGTCTGTTCCAGTGCCAATGTAGTCTTTGAAACCAATTAGCCTATCCTGCAAATCAGGGTGAGTCCCATCTACTCCGCTGTCCAGGACCGCGATTGTCGTGTCGTTTCCATAGTAGCCCTGGCTCCACAAATCCTGTGTATTGAGAATTTCAGTAAAATGCTCATACCCAAGGTCCCCATTTGCCAGCGTGTATTCTTGCGTTTCTGGCAAATCTAAAGCCACTCTCTTGGTGTCAAGAATTACGCTTGAAATTAGCTTGCTTTTTGATAGGTCAACAATGCAGGTTTTTGATGCATACGCTGAAACGTACGGAATCGCATGAAAGATGTAGCGTATTACAAACCCGCTCAGGTCCATAGCGCCAAGAACATGGTACATTTCTGCGGATTTTGTACCATCAGGAAATTGCAGTGCAATTGGTATCATCTCGCTACCTTGATTTGACTCTATAGCGCTCATTAGCCTTGGATCAATGTATGTGACTGTGCTGCTAGCTACTGCCTTGGCCTCCGTGGTTAGCATGGGCGCAGGGAGAATAAGTGCTAGAACGATGACTGCCACTGCTAGCCGTCTTATCATGGTGGTTTGCTGAGGGGGCATTTGATTGTCCGTCCGAGCGAAGTGAATCGGCTAGTCAGATAAGGGTTTTCTTGGAGGCTGTTCCAGCACTACTCCATAAAAGGCCTTCGTAACTCGGAAACTCCGAGAGAGGGGGTCATATTCATCAGTGAGGTACTTGTTATTGACGCAGGTACACCAGTGCCGCGTGAGCTTGAGGTGCGTACAAAAGATGGGAACCACTCCACAAGTATACGAACGCCGACTTCAGATCAAGCATTTCTTTGACGACCGTCAGTCTGGGCAAACTCGGCGAACTTGGCTGGAAGTCCAGCTTAAGCCGCCTGAGAAGAGCGAAGAGGGATGGGTCAACGACGGGAAAGTCCGTGTGTCCCTTGGTGAAGATAAGGATATCAAAGGAGCCTTCCTACTCTCAATCGATGAAGTC
>JBHLND010000048.1:0-12355 GCA_048937485.1 Promethearchaeota archaeon | reverse complement strand
CAAGTTCCTCCACTGAGCAATCCCATCCGATTACCATTTTGAACAGTTCAGTTAGCTCTTCAATAAGAAATGGATAGAAATTGCAGACTCCTGCGGAATTGGTGATGCATCTGAAGTCTTGATGCTTTGCCGCTATATCTGCCTCATTCGCGAATCTGTCGAAACTCTCGATGCCAAGCAACTCGTTTGTTTGCCCCATCTGAACATTATACATGTCTGCTGTCATGTGACATGCTCCGCGCGGTGAGGTGGCATAAGCGATAGCCATACCGGAGAAGCCTCTTGGGTCATGCATAGGCAGTTCCAAATTATTCACTTGGGCAGCTAGATTCTCGACACCATGCTTCTTTCCAAATGCAAGCGTACCTTCTGCCATCAAATCTCCAACGCCCTCTCTCTTTGATATCTTGTCCAAGAGCGCCAAAGCAGAATCAACCTCTCCCCATTGCGGTGTAATCCCATCGAGATCTTCCGCAGTGATTTTTCCCTCAATGAAGAGATAGTAGGCAAATGCTACAACATTTCCTGCTGAAATGAAATCCATTCCTAATAGGTCAAGTGTCTTACTGCAATGGACCAATGCATCCAATTGATTGTTCAAAATGAGGGAGCCCAACGTGCCAGTCACCTCAAGCTCCGGCCCAGCAAACTCCTCAGTTGCGTACTTTCCTTCTGCAATTCTGACCTTTCTCCCGCATCCTATTGGACATCTAAAACATGCTGACTTGCCAATCAGGAATGTTTCTCGCATTGATGTTCCGCTGAGATTGTAGGAGTCGAAATCAGATACGGTATAGTATCCGGCTGGCAAAGAACCATACATATCGCTAGCCATGTCGACATATCCTGCAGTCCCCAAATCCTTGTACATATTGTAGGTTGGGTCATCACTCTTGTCCTCATTCAGCTCCTTTGCATATTCAACTAGTCCATCTGAGTCCACCACTGGTATCTTCCTCTCAGTTCCATTGACTACGATAGCCTTGAGATTCTTTGCACCCATTATTGCACCCATACCAGTTCTTCCAGCAGCCCTATAATGATCGACTATAACTCCCGCAAATTTGACCAGGTTCTCTCCAGCAATCCCAATTCTTGCAACACCTGGATTCTTGAAGCCAGTTTCTTTCTTTAGTTCGTTCCAAACAACCTCAGTATCTTTACCCCAAAGATGACTGGCGTCTCTTAGGTCTACATCTGCATCATCGATTACCAAGTAGTTGTACTTGGCAGCCTTTCCAGTCAATAGAATTCCATCATATCCAGCAAACTTGAGGTCTGCTCCGAAATGTCCTCCTACAGTACTATGAGCCCAAAGCCCTGTCTGAGGAGATTTCGAACAGAATGAGGTCTTACTACCAGTGGGAACCATTGTTCCAGTGAACGGGCCTGTCAGTATAAGAAGTGGATTCTCAGGACTAAGAGGATCAGTCTTCGAGTCAACCATGCTGTAGAGGAGCTTGCATGCATAGCCAGCGCCGCCTATATAGTCCCGCGCTAGTTTAGGGTCTATTGCTAATTCTGAGATACCTCCCAAACCAAGGTCAATGTTGAGAATCTTTCCTCGGTAGCCGTACATTATTCTTCACACTCAGCTAGAAATCGATAGGCGTGCCCTCAAACATGTACTCGTAGATTTTGCGGATTATTTTGCTGTCAGTGTTGCGCGGACTCATCGTGATTGCAGCATCCATCATTGCATACTCAACAAGCTTGTCAATCCCGGCCTTGAAGCTCTTCTTAGTTACTTTGGCTTCCTTCATGCTTGTAGGACTTCCAACGCGTTCCATTAAGCTACGAATAGCTGCAGCAAACTTCCTTGCTACTCTTTCATGGTTCTTCCCCGAGATATCAATCAGTCGTGCCAGCTCTGCAATGTGACGAGCCGTGTCCGGCTGCCCTTTGCAGACGTATTCTATCGTGTAGGGCAAAGCCATTCCTACTGATAGTCCGTGATGAAGGCGCAAGACAGAACCCATGCTATGTCCAAGGGAGTGCGCCAAAGCAACCTGAGAGTTGCTAAACGACATGCCTGCAAGGCAAGCCGCAACTTGCATTTTCTCTCTTGCTTCCATATCACTTCCATCCTCCACAGATCTTGGCAACCATTCAAAGACCATTTTCACAGCTTTCATAGTACAGCTGTCTGAGAAATCATTCTTCCACGTGGATATGTAAGCCTCAACCGCATGAGTAAGAGCATCCATCCCGGTCCAAGCAGTGAGGGTCTTTGGAAGATCCTTAACAAACTGGGGGTCTAGTATTGCCAAGTCAGTGACAAGTTCAGCATTGATTGTGGCGAATTTCCTGCCAGACTCATCCTCCCTAATCACTACTGCTTTGGTTGCTTCTGATCCTGTTCCAGCGGTAGTTGGGATGCAGACCATTCTTGCTTTCTCTTTCACCCCAAGTTCATCAAAGGGTGACAGGGCTGTCAAATCCATGTCGGGCTGCGCATATAATGCCCAAGCCGCCTTGGCGGTGTCCATCACACTCCCTCCGCCAACTGCGATAATGGTGTCAGCACAGAAGTTCCTCATTCCCTCGGCTGCTTCGCGTACAGTAGATATCCTTGGATCCGGTTCTGCGCAATCCCAAACAGCAACATTCCATCGATTATTGCTGAGAATCTGTACGACCTTCTCAACAAGCCCTAGTTTGTTAACAACTTCATCAGTAATAATGAACGCACTCTCTCCCTTTAGCTGCTCCAGTTCTTCTATCGAATCTTCTCCGAACACAACTTTCGGAATATCAAATTCCCAAGACATCGTAAGGCACCTCGTCACTTGAATCTGGCAGAGTTACTAACCTTTGACCTGTCTTATAGTGTGTCAGTAAACCTCCACTTATGTCTGACGCACTACTTTCTCAGGCAGCTTGGGAGTTGTTCAATGACAGAAACTGCCTCGCTCATAATGTCCTGAATAAGATCGCCAACTTTAGGCAAATTGTCAATTCGACCCACGGCCTCCCCTCCGAACATTAGAGCTGTATCTTCTTTCGCGTCAAGTAAATCCTCGAATCCTGAGCGTTCCAGATGCAAAATCTCTTCATTTGAATCCAGAGGTTCTCCCAAATAGAATCTTGGCAAGTCCCTAAGGGTCTGTTCCACTATCTCTTCTGCCCGCCTATTTCTCAGGAACCGCATTGGCCCAAAGAGCCCGCGTCCTACTAGGGTTTGTCTCTCTTCACGGTTGATGATAGCAGTCTTCCATGCAGGTTCAAAGTCACTCTCCTGAGTAGCAATGAATCTGGTTCCCATTTGGATTCCTTCAGCTCCCAGGCAAATTGCTGCAGCCAATGTACTTCCATCACAGAATCCTCCCGCTGCGACGACTGGAGTATTCACAGCTTTTGCCACTGCTGGAATCAAGACCATCGAATGGACCGGGTCCCATGATACATGTGCTCCACCTTCATGCCCGGAAGCAATGATAATATCAGCACCAGCTTTCTCCGCCTTCTTGGCATGATACACAGATGGAACAACGTGCGCCCAAATCAGTCCTTTCTTTTTCAACTCGGCCCATGGAGTAGGGTTCCCCGCAGAGGTAACGACCACTCTCATTGACCTTTCGATATCAGAATCGCTGTCCCGTGATTCAATGACTTGCTCTGTGAACATCTGTGAGGCTAGGATGAACTCCGCTGCAACCGGTATATTAACTCCAAAGACGCCTTTTGTCCCCTTCGTTTCCTTGGCAACACGTTCAATCGATTTCTTCAGGATTATAGCTGGAGGATCTGTGCCAAACATTCTCACCGCATCTACAGGAGCCGCATCAGGCAGCAATGTTGCCGCCATTCCTATGCTACTAATTATTCCAAGGGCTCCGGCATTTGCGACAGCAATAGCAAGGTCTTCTGTTTTGTATGGACCCATTCCGCCTTGCAGTATTGGATGTGTGATGCCAAGAATGTCACAGATCTCGGTAACTAGAGAAACCATAATGGTGTCTAGGTTGGGTTCTGGGATTTAAGTCTGTCATTCAGAGATTATTCATCTAGGAATTTTGTAGGCACCTTGGTCGTCGCGTTCACAAGCTCCATGGCCGCCTTCGTGTATCGCATTATCTTGCCCATGTCGTTACCCTTGCCAAGCTTGAATTTCCTCTGCATCAGTCCTTTGATAGGGTCAATCTTCTTGTCAAAGAGCAGTTTCCAGTTCTTATAGGGGCCAGAATATGTGAACTCCGCAGTATCTTCTGGACCGGCCATTCTTGCCGATCTGCATTTTCCATGCCATAAATCCATGTACAACATCATGGGCTCCTTTATGACATCACTGTCAGCCTCAACCACAAAAATGAAGTCTCCCTCCCAATCGTGGGCGGCATCCTCATACTCCTTGCTGGAATTTATGACTTCTACGTATTTCTCAATCCATTCATCTGAGGGGAAAACGAACTTATTGTCACCCATAGTAGCAGACTCCTTCCTGCATTCTGCTAATGGTCTTGTGATTTGCCCTAGAAAAGCTTCTCGTTTTTCCGATTCTACACATCAAAAGCAAGAATGGGCAGTTTCAAGGCTTCAGCTAGCCCACATAGCTCATCCAACTTCCCAATCGTGTCAAGATTGTGGGAGTCGCTTCCTAGGGTGAACATACATCCTGCATCACGGGCTGTTTCCAAGAATTCGGTGTATACTGGCTCATACCTCAAACTAAGTTCAACAGCAACTTCAGCCTCCGAAAGAGCTTCAGCAACAGCTTTTCCCTCTTTTTCCTTGTAAGCAGTAAGATATCCATCATAATGACCAAGAACATCAAACCGTGTTTTTCTAAGTGTCTTTGTCAAGGAAGATGCCCATTGCTCAGGACTTGACACCCAATGAACGGAACCAATGACTATGTCAAACTGGTCCGGACCGCCTGCAATAGGTGCTAAGCCTCCATTTGAGAGAATGTCAATTTCAGCGCCGTCTAAGATTCTCACGTCTGGGTGGTCTTCACGGAGTCTCTCAATTCTACGTCTTCTCTCCTTTATCATCCCGATTCCTCCTCGCTGAGACCCCAACGATGGCCAGAAGTGATCCGTAATAGCAATAGTTCTCAAGCGCATCGCTGCTGTCCTCTCAGCAATCTGCTCTACACTTGGACTGCCATCTGAGAAATTGGAATGGATGTGGATGTCAAATCGTGGTTTCGTCATTGATACTGCACGAATCTCTCTGTCGAATATAACTTAGTTCATACCGAATCATTACCCTAAAAGAGCCCTTTTATGTAGGAGCAAATTTCGCCATCATGGGTTTGAGAAATGTCCGATAGTGATATGACATGGGATATTACTTCTATTGTATCAGGAGCCTCGATTGAAGAAGTACGTAGTGCGCTCCAAGAGGCAGTTGATGCCACTGAAGCACTGGCCAAGAAACACTTTGGCAATATAGACTCAATGAATCCCAAGGAAATTCTGGTACTCATGAAGGAGTATGAGGCCCTCTTTGTCCGTCTTATGGACCTAAGCCTCTATTGTAGACTCAGTTTTGACGCCAACAGCATGGATAAGACTGCAGGTCAGCTTCGTCAATGGGGAGATCAAGCCAGGGCGAAGTTCGACGAGATTATTGTTCCCATGCGTCTAGTGCTTGGCAAGCGAATTCATGAGAACAGGAGTATTGTTGAGGATCCGGCACTATCCGATTACAGGCATTATCTTGAGAAATGGGCTGCTTGGGCCCCATACAATCTATCTGAGGAAGAAGAAAGACTTGTGAAAGCAAAGGACCTTAATGGCATCGCACTTGTATCGCAACTTAGGAGTGCGTGGATATCAGAGAAGACATTCGATGTTGAAATTCTTGGTGATAGAAAGACGCTCCCCTATTCCTCATTTAGCGCGCTTAGAATGAATCCGAATCGTGAGATTCGCAGGATGGCATCATCAACTCTTTACGGGAGTTTGCGCGATGATCGGCTTCTTCATGCCTATGCTCTTCGATCCATCTGCGCAGACCACCTAGAAATGTCCCTTCGGAGGAAAATGCCCTCGCCAATGACGCAAAGCTTCTTGGATCAAGACGTTGACATGGAAACGATAGCGAGCTTGCTAGCGGCAATAGAGAATACAACTGACCACTATCACGAATTCCTGAGATTGAAGGCCAAGATTATGGGACTTGACAAGCTGGCGGGTTATGATGTCATCGCTCCAATAACGGAAGAAACCTCCTGGACCTTCGATTGGCTGCAGGCAAAGGAAATTGCTGCTGATTCCTTCCAATCCTTTGACAATGAAATCGGAGCAGTTGTAGAAGACATGTTCCGTGGTAGGCGTATAGATGCAGCGAATAGAATGGGAAAACGAGACGGGGCCTTCTGTGCACCGTGGTATGAAAAAAGGAAGTCTTTCGTTCACACAACGTATAATGAAACACTTGCCGATCTATCTACTCTCGCCCATGAGCTCGGACATGGTGTCCAGAACCACTTTGCCTTCAGAGATCAGACCTCATTGAGTCGATCGCCTGGCTCCTGCTTGGCTGAGATGGGAAGTATCTTCGGCGAGCTCCTTCTTGCTGAAAGAATACTGACAATGTCTGAGTCAAAAGAACAGAAGATTGAGATACTTGGCGAGATTCTAAGCAGGTATTTCTACGTTGCTTACTATGTGAGCATGAGAGCCCTCTTTGAGAAGAGTGTATACGAGGCCATTGAGGATGGCAAGTTAATCGATGCTGATACTGCTTGCCAGTTATGGCAGGATGCAAGACACCGAATCTTTGGCGATAGCGTGGACTGGAACAAGGCGGAATACATGGAATATGAATGGGCGCGAATTCCCCATTTCTACAAAGCTAACTTCCGTTTCTATAATTACAGCTACTCGTTTGCTCAAATGCTTGTGTTTGCTCTCTACCAAGCATACAAGGAAGGCGGCGATGACTTTGTTGAACGATTCAAGAAGCTGCTTGGAATTGGCGGCAGCATGAGTCCTCATGATCAGCTTCTGGAGTTTGGCTACAATATAGCTGATCCGAAGTTTTGGGAGTTGGGCACAAAGCAGGCCAAGCGCTTTTTGAAGCAACTTCAGGAGCTTCTTTGAAAAAAAGCAAACGGATGCGCGGAAGGTAGCTATTATTTAGTAATTTGTCCTCCTCTTGGATGATATCTTAGGTCTCCAAGAGGTTGCAGGTGTGCATAAAACTGGTCCAAGATATGAATGGATGATCCTTTCATTGTGCCTGGTGTGTCTCCAACTCCTCTCATCACAAGCATATTCGAGTGGCGCTATTCTTTCTTGCCAACCTCTTGGAGACGAATCAACCGACTCGGTCGTGTTTTTGGGATTTGAAGACACATTAACCACTCAATACACGACTAGCTCGGTTTTTCCTTCTGATGATTGGCAAGTTGCAACGCCCGAAGAGCAGGGTATGAATGGAACGATTCTAGATGAGATGATTCAACAAATAGCAGGCGAGGGCTATCTGATTGACTCTGTGGTTATCGGTCGAAATGGCTACCTTGTGCTGGAGCACTATCCAAATCCACTCTATGATGCGGATAATCTTCACTCAGTCTATTCTGTCACGAAAAGCATTACTTCAGCTCTAGTTGGTATAGCTAAAGACCAAGGTTTGATTGAAAGCATAGATCAAAGGGTGCTAGACTTCTTTCCTGAGCGAACCATTCAGAATCTTGATGAACGCAAGGAGAATATGACAATTAAACATCTACTCACGATGACAAGTGGGTTTCAATGGGATGAGTGGGATGTTGACTATACACATCCAGATAATGACTATTATCAACTCTGGTATGAACTCGATCCCATTCAGTTTATGCTCGACCTTCCCATGGTTGCAGAACCTGGTGATGAATGGGTCTATTGCTCTGGCGCCTCTCACCTCTTATCCGCCATTATCAACAAGACAAGCGGAATGTCCACTCTGGAATTCGCACGGGAATATCTCTTCTTGCCTATTGGTATCAATCACTTCTATTGGTCATATGACAATAACGGCCTCCACTATGGTGGACATGGTCTGAATCTTGGGCCCAGAGATATGGCTCGCTTCGGACTTCTCTATCTCAATAATGGGTCATGGAATGGCCAGCAAATTATCTCGCCTGATTGGATTTCAGCGTCTACTAACACGAGTGTCTTTCTCTCGAGTGATGTGGGCTATGCCTTTCAATGGTGGACATACCCTGAAGCGAATATTGCTCGAGCTGCTGGTTACCGGGGACAGAAGATCTATGTAATTCCTGACTATGACTTGGTCGTTGTTTTCACCGCATCGATTTCAAATGGTCCAAATCCGCAAGATTCTTGGATTTCTGAGTACATTATTCCTTCCATTCTACAATACACAGAACTCCCTGAAACCACCGAAACTACTGGCACAAGTGGGGGAACTACATTGTCTGAGCCCAATTATCTTTTTGCGGTCGCAAGTGTCGGACTTGTTGTACCGCTCGCCCTAGTCTTGCTTGCTCTACACAGAAAGAGAAAATCGTGAAACGACTACAATCCATAATGCTCCCTAATCTGCAATGCGTGACCTCCCTCATGCCCCTCTCCCTTGTATCGATAGTCAAAGAGGGATTGAACGGAGATTGGGCTGCCGTCCTCCCACTTCGATTCTAGTGCATGGTTCCATTCACTATCTGTGAGATCTTCTATCCTTCTAATCAGGGCATAGAATGCATCGTGCCATTCAACCATTATACGGTCTGTCTTTGCTAGTTTCTTCTCCGCAATCGTTCTTCTGTTGAACTCCTCCTCGCCATTATCGAAATTCCAAGGCTGCTCGTTCTTGAGCAGTCTATCAACAGCCCTTATGAGTTCCCAATGCCAGGCTGTTACATGTGCAATTATGTCCCGTACATTCCATTCGCCCTGCACTGCCTCTCCTTCAATCTGTGATTTGGGCAAGTTCTCCACAATGCCCCAAAGCTTCCGGTGGTCTCCCCGTAGGAACTCAATGACCTCATTCTTCCTCATAGTTCAACCGGTACTCCTCTGACTGATGACAATTCTGAATGATTTGTGAATGTATTTCATTGTCCTATACCAGGGTAGTGCTTTCTTATGGATAATTCTGATGTGCAAAATCATTCGTAGATTGGTACGACATTTTGACCATGGGCCTAGTTATTAGCATAGAGCCTTCCCTTTCTAATGGGTGAATGGAGCCACACGAGGATGCGTGTTTTCAGGTTCGGGTCTTCTCTCTTTTCAACTCCCTAGGATTTCTCTCAGCGGCACTGTTCACCTATTCCTCTCACTTTTCTGGCAGCATCTAGCGCCGATAAGAGACTTTATATGGAAATTACCGAACGTTTGGGTGAAACGGAACGTTCTGATAATTCAGAGCGTGGCTAACGGAGAAAATGAAATTGAAGATAAACGATTCTTCTGATGATGAAAAGGCTCAAGCAAGATTGCTGGCTTCTGAGATTTCAGAGCAATCTGCCAATAGCCCCACGGAGCAACAACTCAGTTCAGAAGTTGTAGACAATGCACAACAGAGTGAGCTGATCGCAGGAGCGCCCCCACAAGACTATGGTCCAATACTGAATGCAGTTCTTGGGTCCATTCTTGCATTTGGATTGTTGATTCCACTATCAATGCTTCCTGTCTTGATATTGGTAATCCTGCCAGCTGAAGTCTATCTAGTCGGGCAAATCTATGATAGTCTTGTTGAATCTAAATCGGGAAAGAGGTCAATTAACGAACACACTGCGTTTGAAGACGTAAGCCAAGAGAACGAGAAGGTTCGTACACGAGTGTATGGTGCTCGTACTGCCGCATAATTCTAGGGTGTAAACTAATGATTAAGCTTCAAATGAAGACAAGTTTGCTGCGCATAAGCTTCCTCCATCAAATCTCTCTGTCTTCGCTTACCGTGCTGACGGGGCAAGGTCCCCTTTCAGAAATCGCACTCCCAGATTCTCGGGCTCCGTCAGCACGCCCTTTTGCAATTACTAATGGTGATGTCTAATGAGTGAATCATACACTGGCGGTGCAATTGAGGATATTAAGACCGGACTTAAGTTTGCTATAAAGAACATCCCATCGTTCTTCCTAGCGATGATCGGTATTCTATTAGTCACTGCCATACTTCTACTAGCTATAGTAATTGTGCTCATAGCAGGACTCGTCTACACCAGCCCAGATGGTTGGTGGGCATTCATCGGACTATTAGAGTTCATAGCTGAAACATTCGGGAATTGGCCCGAGCCAGTGGTAGTAGGCTTGGCAATAATCATTCTTCTTCCGCTTCTCGGTCCACTCTTTGTGGCAATTGGTGCTCTTTATGGCATGGCAAGAGAGATAGTTGAAAGCGAAGGCACAACTGCGGAAGGGGTATTTGATTGGTACTCACGCAGATTCTTTTCTCTTGCTGGTGCAGGATTTGCGCAGTTCATTGTAATCTTCTGCCCAATATGGAGCATGTGGATAGTTGGCTACAGACTTCTTGACGGTGTGATCATCGGTTCTGATGCCGATCTTCTGATTGGGCTCAGCGTGCTCTGGGGCCTTCTTGCAGTTGGTGCCCTAAGCATGACATTCCCAGCAGTCATCGATGGCAACTCAGCTTTGCTCTCAATAGGCATCTCTATGAGTATGGCAAAGAATCACTTCGGTAGGATCTACGTCGTTTGGGTATCTTATTTCCTAATGATACTAGGGTTGCTTGCACCTCTACTGTGGCCCCGGTATTACATTCACCTTGACCCTATTCCATATCCGGTAGTAGCTACTTTGCTCATTGTGTTTGTGGTAATCCCTGCAATGGCGATATCCCAGAGCCGAATCTATCTACTATTCTCCGGAGAGGACGATCAGGTTCTGATTGATGAGAGTCACTCTGATTTGCCTGACACAACACTCTCGGGAGGGATGTAGGTGACACCCAAGAAGGTGAGAGCAATCAAGGAGGTTGAGGTCATCTCTGATAAGAAGAAGATGAAGCTACTCCTTGATAGGAAACGGTCAGAGATTCTGGACCTTCTGGGTAAGAAAGAAATGACGGTGAAGCAGATTTCAGTTGCTCTTGGTAAGAAGCCCGGAACTGTTATGCATCATCTTGACCGGCTTAAGAAGGCAGGTCTTATTGTGCAGGTTCGTACTGAACGAACCAGAACTGGAATAGTTCAAAGATACTACCGGGCCACCGCAAAGGAATACAGACTTGGCATTGAGAGGCCAACTGCACCCAGGGCACCACCAAAGAGAACAGCGAAGATTGATCTTCAAGAGGTCATTCGTAGCCTTGGTGCATACGGCATCTCAATCCCTGAGGATAGGATGTTCGATGCAGTTGCTCTTCTTGAAGGAATGGTTCAGAAAGAGCGAGTTGCAATGGCTACTCTTCCACATCCGAAATACAATGTGCCCCTGGAGATTAAGAATAGCACTGAAAAGGTGATGCAAATGCTGATGCTTGAGATGGATCCCGACTACCGGCGACTGAGAGATGCATGGTATCACTTCATGATGTCCTTCTATGCTCAAGGGAACAACATGTAGAATATGACAGGTGGTTTTCATGAGTAGGAATTGGGAATCTTCCTTTGTAATTGTCCTTCTTCTAGTCTTCTTGACTTGGACATTTCCCTTCGGAGAATCCTTGGCCTGTACTAGTCCCTCAGTCGATGTAGGATTGGATACAGCTCAGTCAGACTCCTATTGGCCAACGAATGGGTGGCGATATTCAACTCCAGAAGCACAGGGAGTAGATCCCAGGTGTCTTCAAGACCTTATGGAATATATCGAGGTATCTGATGTTGCCATTGATTCTGTACTTGTGGTGAAAAACGGATACTTGGTAATGGAAGAATACCCCTCATTAGGCTACACCAATATCTCTCAGCATTTTGTTGCATCCGTAACAAAGAGCTTCACCTCCGCACTGGTGGGGATTGCTATTTCTCAAGGCTACATCAATAGTGTTCAGGATCGCATGGTAGACTACTACTCTGACCGCATTATAGCAAACGCCGGTTCCCAAAAGGAGCAAATTACAATTGAACACCTGCTGACAATGACTTCCGGTTTGGAGTGGGATGAGTGGTCTATTCAATACACTAGGCCAGGCAATGATTTCTATGACATGCTTCATAGTGGAGATTCTATCCAATATGTACTGGATCGACCAATGGCTCACAATCCTGGGACGGTTTGGATATATAATAGTGGGGGCTCTCATTTGCTTGGAGCGATCGTTGAAAATGCAACTGGCATTGACCTTTTCACTTATGCCGATGAGAATCTATTCAGTCCTCTGGGAATTTCTCCAGTCTTCTGGGAACAAGATTTACAAGGCTATTATTTAGCAGGAGGCGGTCTTCACCTAACTCCGCTTGACATGGCGAAATTTGGATACCTGTATCTCC